>JBDTTW010000228.1:0-5392 GCA_039930405.1 bacterium | reverse complement strand
CGCGAGTTTGGCGAATTTCATTTTGGACGGACAGACCTGCACGTCGAAATGGAAGTTGGCCAGCGCCTGCTCGAAACTCTTAAAGATTCGCCGCCCGCCAACTTCGCCGGTCTGAAAGTATCCAGCAGCGAAACAACTGACGGCACAAAACTTCTTTTCGCTGATGACTCATGGATTTTGTTTCGCCAGTCAGGTACTGAACCCATGCTGCGAATTTATGCAGAAGCTGCGGACGTGGCGAGGGTGCGGGCATTGCTGGAAGCCGGTGAAGAACTTGCTGTAAAGGGTTAACTCGCGAGTTAAAGGCGGCTCCTGCAGCACAACAAGTAGCGCTTCGCCCCGGAGGGGCGACATGTTTATAGCCCATGCAGTTGTTTTTTTCTCCGCAGCTCCAAGGAGCGCAACAGCATTTTCCTTGGCAAAGATCCCGCTGCCGTGTTTCGCTCCTGACGGAGCGAAGGCTTTAGTTGGGCGTTCGTAGCTATAAACATCTCGCTCCGCTGGAGCGAAAACAAATTCATTTGCTGTTCTAAATGATTAATCATTGATTGTTTCGGACTTTGTTGACAAGAATAGTTACCTATTGACTACCGGCCCGAAACTGCTTATTTTTAGCCACCCCGAATTCCCCGCAACAGTAGTCAAGCCCCTACTCGACAACGCTTCGTTATACGGAGGTAGCTGCAATGGGTCTAATCATCCTAATCATTTTGATTCTTTTGTTGCTCGGCGCGGTGCCGGCCTGGCCGCACAGCAGGAGCTGGGGCTATGGACCAAGCGGCGGGATCGGCTTGATCCTGGTGATCGTCTTGATCCTGTTGCTGTTGCGGGTCATTTAGTAGCTTAGACTTCAGTCTGAGCCCGCTACGCACCTACAGACCTAGCGCAATAATCACGGACTGAAGTCTGTGCTACAGTCGCGCACGGATGCCTGAGCTACCTGAGGTTGAACACGTCGTGCGCGCCTTGCGCCCTGCTGTTTCTGGCCGGCGCATATTAGCCGTAGAACTAAACCTGCCGCGGCTGCTGGCCGCGCCATCTCCCGCTGTCTTTAAACAAAAACTTCGCGGTGCCCTTATCACCGGCGTCAGCCGGCGTGGCAAATACATTCTGGTCGCGCTGGACAACGACCAAGTGCTGGTGGTCCATCTGCGCATGACGGGAAAATTTATTTCCCTTGGACTTGAAAGTTCACTGCCTCCTTATCCGCATGTCGTTTTTCATCTCGACAACGATCGCCGTCTGGTGTTTTCCGACATGCGCCAGTTTGGACGAATGCGTTTGTTGTCGTCGAAAGCGCTGAAGGAGTTGGCGCAAATCACGGCACTAGCTCCGGAGCCGCTGCTTGATGAATTCACGCCCGAGTATTTATTTACGACTTTAAAGAAATCACGACGCAGCCTGAAGCAGTTGCTGTTGGACCAGACGAAGGTCTTAGGTTTGGGAAACATCTATGCGAGCGAAGCCCTCTTTCTCGCACGCATCAGCCCGTTCAAAAGCGCGGACACATTGTCTCGCAAGCGCGCGCTGGTGCTGTATGAAGCGATTCGTGACGTTTTGCGTGGAGCGATTGACGCGGGCTCGACCTTGAGGATCGACCTCGACGATCAAAATGGCAGCTACTTTGGCAGTGATGAGCGCTTTTGGCGCGTGTATGAGCGCGCCGGCGAACCATGTGTTAACTGCGGAAGTAAGGTCCGGCGCGCGGTGCAAGGCGGCAGGTCAACTTACTACTGTCCGAAGTGTCAAAGACGGTAAGCATTTCTCATTCATCATTTGACGTTTCTCATTTGCCATTTAAGAACGGCACTGATCCGATTGGTACCCCTCTGCAAAAATGAACCGCAGCGATAGTGAAAAATCTCAAATGAGAAATGTCAAATGATGAATGATTAATCGCCTTCCCAGAACCCGCTGACTACAAATTAGCCAGCACGAAATCCGTCATCATCTGTCGCATGTGTTTGATCAACAGCGGATCCGTGACGCCATGCCGCGACTTGGGATAGACCATCAACTGAAACTGCTTTCCCGCCTTTTGTAGTTCATAGACAAACTGCACCGTGTTCTGCAGATGCACGTTGTCGTCGATCGCACCGTGAATCAACAGCAACTTGCCGTGCAGGTCTTGAGCCGCAGTAACCGGCGAACTCTTTTTGTAGCCGAAAGGATTATTCTGCGGCGTGCGCATGTAACGCTCAGTGTAGATCGAATCATAGTCGCGCCAGTCAGCCACCGTGCCGCCGGCAATTCCCAGCTTGAAGCTCTGGCTGTGCGTCAGCGCGTAGCTCGTCATGTAGCCGCCGTAGCTCCAACCCCAAATGCCGATGCGCGAACCATCAACGTAAGGCTGGCTCTTCAGCCACGTCAGGCCGTCTTCCAGATCGCGCAGTTCCAGTTCGCCAAAATTCTGGTAAACGGGCCACTCGGATTCCGCGCCTTTGCCGCTGGCGGTCCGGTTGTCACAGATCCAAATGATGTAGCCCTGCTGCGCCAGCATTTGGTGCCACATATACGTCATGCCACCCCACGCGTTGCGGACTTGCGGCGCGTGCGGGCCACTGTAGGTGAACTCAAGCACCGGATATTTTTTCGTAGGATCGAAATCCGGCGGCTTGATCATCATCGCTTCCATGGGAAAACCATCACGCGTTTTAACTTGCAACAGTTCCACCGCGCCGAGCTTGTATTGCTTCAGCGCGTCCACTTTGTTTTCTTCAATGACGCGAACCAACTTTCCTTCGTCGTCGTAAAGCCGTGTTTGCGTCGGTGTGTTGGCATCGCTCCAATTGTCAATAAACAATTTCGAACCGGGGCTGAAGGTTGCACGATGTGAACCCGCAGCGGTCGTCAAGCGCAGCAAATTGCCGCCATCCAGGTTGATTCGATAAGCTTGCGCAGCAATGTGACTGTTTTCAGTGCCACTGAAAAAGATAAGACTCCTCGCTTCATCAACGCGGTCGATTGAACGCATTTCCCATTTTCCCTCGGTCACTTGTTTTATCAGCTTGCCGTCGCTGTCGTAGTGATAAAGATGACGCCAGCCGCTGCGCGCACTCTGCCACAGAAAAGAGCCATTCTTCAGCCAGGTCGGATTATCGATAGCTTCGACCCAGGTTTTCGACGTCTCGCGAAATGCGGTGCTTGTTTTTCCACTCGTCGGGTCGGCGAAGTTCAAATCCAAAAACGTCTGCTCGCGATTCTGTGCCTGATAGACCACGCGCCGGTTGTCCGGACTCCAACTCACCCGCACAATCAACAAATCCGCCGGCGTATATTTCGAGTTATCAATCCAGCGCGTCGCGCCGCCATCCGCGTTGACGACGCCAAGTTGGACCAGCGGGTTTGGATCGCCGGCCTGCGGGTACGGGGTTTCCTCGACAGTCTGGTGATAAGGAATGTGGTCAACGACTGTGAATTCATGAACCGGGTTTTCATCCAACCTGAGGTAGGCGAGCATCTTTGAATCGGGACTCCACCAGTACGCTTCGAAATTGCCGCGCCCGTAAAGCTCTTCCTGGTAGACCCAATCCAAACGGCCATTCAGAATCTTTGGACCACCGCCGTTGGTCAAACGCCGCTCAGTTCCGCGCGCGAGATCGAAAACGAACATGTCGTTCATGCGCACGAACCCGATCATCTTATCGTCGGGACTAAAGGTCTCGCCGACCTCTTCGTCGTTAGGATTCTTTGTGATTCTTACTGCCTTGTCGCTGCCGAATTCGTAGTAATAAAGGTCATTTGCAAAGTTTATGAGCGCTGCTGTTTCGGCATTATTCAGCTGGTAGGAGCCGCGATTTGCGATTTGTTTCGCATCCTTCGCGTTGATTCCCGGAATCGCGGCGAACGCCGCTTCCATTTTTGCGGCGTCCATGAAAGGCACTGCTGCGCCCGTCACCGCATCGACTCGCTGCAGGCGCGGCACATCTTTTTTCGACGCATCATTGCTCAATAAGTAATGCGTGCCATCTTTAAGCCAGCGAATATTTGGGGTGGTGCCGCCGAAGTTGACGCGCTTCGCCGGATCGAAAATATCATCGATGGTTAGAAGCTTTTGTTGAGCTAGCGTGGGAAGCGAAATAGAAAACAGAAACAGAACCGCAAAAACCATTCTCGCCGGATTCTTCAAAATCAGTGATCTCCTCAGGGATTTGCGAAAGACGGTGTACTAACCCATTACCAAACAATTAGGCAGCTCGCGGTGTCATTTTCTTAATCAGCGGTGTCAGGAGCGCCAGCACAAACGCGGCAATCAGAGTGATGCCAGCAAAGATTCCAAAAGCTCGGGTCAGTACAGCCGGATCGTTTCCTGCAAAGAACCGCGTCGTTAATCCGGCAATATAGCTGCCGATCGAGATCGAGAGAAACCAAACTCCCATCATCAAGCCAACCATGCGTGCCGGCGCCAACTTCGTCACCGTGCTTAAGCCTACCGGACTCAGACAGAGTTCGCCGATGCTCTGCAAAAGGTAAACGACAATTAACCAAAGCGGACTAACTCGGCCGCCGCCGGTGAGCGTGGATGCAATTGTAACGACTACGAAGGCGAGACCCGCGAACAGCAGTCCGTAGAAAAACTTGCCGGGGCTTGAAGGCTGGCGCTCACCCATTCTTTGCCAAAGCAGAGCGAATACCGGCGCCAGCACGATTACGAAAATTGGTTGTACTGACTGAAACCAACTCGAAGGATAAGCCCAGCCAAAAACTGTTGTTTGGGTTAGACGATCAGCGAAAAGTGTCAAGCTCGAGCCTGACTGTTCAAAAGTCATCCAAAATACAATGGAAAACAGAAACAGAATGAAGATGACGAGCACATTCTTAAGCTCATTACCCGCAAGCATCCGAAGCGTTCCCAACAAATAGCCGGCGAAAAAGAAAACAACGGCCGGGAACAAAGCGGAGATGACTCCGGCATCACCAAAGTAAAGACCCAGTGCTGCACCAATAACAGCACCAACGACGGCGAGCACACCGGTAACGACATCGAATTTCTCCGAACTTGCAGCAGTTCGTTTTTCCGGTTTTGCTCCAACATTTCTCAGGCGGTTACGACCGATTACGTACTGAATCAATCCGAGCGTCATGCCAACTCCAGCTGCGCCAAAACCAAAATGCCAACTGCTCCGCGGATCAAAACCTATCGATGTAAGGAAGTTTCTAAACCATATGTGTTGGGCCAGAAATCCGACGACGATCGGAGAAATGAAAGCCCCGAGGTTGATCCCCATGTAGAAGATCGAAAAGCCTGCATCGCGACGCTCGTCCTTGTCCGAATACAACTGACCAACCATCGCGCTGATATTTGGCTTTAGCAGGCCCGTTCCGATAGCAATCAGAATTAGTCCTGCATAAAAGCTGGGCACGCTATTGACTGCCATCGAATAGTGTCCGC
>JBDTTW010000227.1:0-3265 GCA_039930405.1 bacterium | reverse complement strand
TAGTTCCCAGGCGTCGGAAACCCACTGCTCGCTGCACTCCCGCTGTAACTTCAGCTCGATCCAAAACATTAACAGACGACCGGGCGAACCTATCACCTTCAAGCCTCGGTTTCGCGTGTGCGCAACGCCGGAAGGAAGCACTTATTAAGGACGTACTGGGAAACACTGCGGGCCTGAAGCCAAACCAGTTGCGGCGCATTGAGAAGCTGTACACGCGGCGACTGCCGGCACAGGAAATTGTAACGCCGGAGTTTGCGCGGCAATTGGCGGAACTGTCGCATGAAACCCGCCGGCAGATTGGCGCGCTGATAGATCGGGCCGGGCGCGTGGAATACGTCATGGTTGGCGACAATCGCAGCATTGAGCTCCCGGATTTCAAGCGCATCCGCGTCGCCGTCGATCGTTTTCGTGGCCTGCGTTGTGTTCACACACATCTGCGCGGCGAAGGCTTGACGCAGGACGATCTGACTGACCTCGCGTTGCTGCGCCTCGATTTGATGGTGGCGATCGATGTGAATGAGAACACCGGCCTACCGGGACTAGTCAACGCTGCTCATTTGCTGCCGCTGACTGCCGATGTTTCGCACAGCACGGCCGGTGAGTCTTACGCCTTTTTGCCAAAAGCGATTGCTTCGCAACTGGAGGTAGACTTTCTCGCGCTGATCGAGTCGCTGGAAGAAGAAATGGCGCGCAATCGAAATGCGACGCGCCAGGCGCGAGTCAAGGACCGCACCATTCTCGTCGGCGTAACGACAGGTGCATTAAGCGACGCGGAAGAATCGATGGCTGAACTAAACGAGCTGGCAACTTCTGCCGGCATCGTGGTCCAGGACAAAGTAATTCAACGACGTCAAGCGATTGATCCGCGCACGGTGCTGGGCCGCGGAAAGCTTCAGGAGCTGCTCATCCGTTCGCTACAACTTGGCGCGGACATGTTGGTGTTTGATCGTGAACTAACTCCGGCGCAAGTCAGATCACTGTCGGAAGCCACTGACCTGAAAATTCTGGATCGCTCGCAACTAATCCTCGATATCTTTGCGCAACGGGCGCAATCGCACGAAGGTCGCATTCAGGTCGAGTTGGCTCAACTGAAATATCTGCTGCCGCGGTTGATAGCCGGTCAGGATTCCGCCTTTTCAAGGTTGGCCGGCGGCATTGGTGGCCGCGGCCCGGGTGAGACAAAACTCGAAACAGATCGCCGGCGAGTTCGCGACCGCATTAACCGCTTGGAAAAAGAGATCGAACTACAAATGCGACGCCGTCACGAACGGAGAAAGGTTCGCACCCGAAATGAACTTCCGGTCGTTTCGATTGTCGGCTATACCAACGCCGGAAAATCAACTCTCCTGAACGCGCTGACCAATAGTGAAGTGCGCGCCGAGCAGCGGATGTTTGCCACACTTGATCCCACTTCCCGCCGGCTGAGACTGCCGCGAGAACAGGAAATCATTGTTAACGACACAGTCGGTTTCATTCGCGATCTGCCGCCTGGTCTTCTTTCTGCGTTTCGTTCCACGTTGGAAGAAATCGTAGACAGCCGCCTGTTGATTCATCTGGTTGATGCCGCAAATCCGCGCTGGTCGCAACAAGTGCAGTCGGTCGAAAGAATCTTGCAGGAACTTAAACTGACTGAGATTCCTTCGCTGCTGGTTCTGAACAAGGCCGATTTGGTAAAGGCGGATATGCTGGCAGCAATAGCGCGG
This sequence comes from bacterium, assembly GCA_039930405.1. Lineage (GTDB taxonomy): Bacteria > Acidobacteriota > Blastocatellia > Pyrinomonadales > Pyrinomonadaceae > PSRF01. The sequence goes on along the minus strand of JBDTTW010000227.1, from coordinate 1,562 downwards.
CAACTCGCATCGGATAGCGCGCGGCCCGTTATTTCATTGGCCGCCAACGATCCGCGAACGCTGCGGCCGCTGCTTGAGAAAATCGGTGAGATGCTTTCGCGCGATATTGGTTTAGCGCCGCGCGAGGAAGAGCTTGAGGCGGAGCGCCTTTCCCGTATCGCCTAAATAATCCATGGCCCGACGCCCACGATTTACAACTCGCTTCAGTCGCGTGCGCGACCTCGCCGTCGCTTACGTGATGCGACCGCTGGAAGTGTTTCAACCCCGCACGCGTTTCCTCATTGGCTTTGCGGCTCTTGTGCTCATTACCACGCCACTCTTGCTTAACAGCTACTCGACCAGTGTCTCGGCGGATTATCACGAGGGTGACATCATTCGCGGCAGCATCGTGGCGCACGGCGACATTACGGCCGTTGACATTTCAGAAACTGAAAGGCGACGAAACGCAGCGCGGCAGGCGACGCGTCCCATCTTTAACTTTGACTCGACGCGCGGCGAGAGTAGCAGCCGAAGCTTCGAGGCAGCCTGGGACGATCTGAAGTTGCAACTTCAGCAGAAGCCACACCATACCGAACTGACCTGGAGCGGAGAAGGAGGTCCTGCGGTCGCCCGCTCCCTCAGCACACTCAATCTCAGTGATCACGATCTGCAGACTCTGACTTCATTAATCCGGGAAGTCGGTGACAAATACATCTACGACGACGCCGAGGCGGACAGACTTAACCAGGAAATTGTCCTGGTTGACGTACGCAATCCTTCCGCACAGATGGTAATGCCCGCGCCGCGCACGCGCATGCTCTCGCTGGCGGCTGGGCGGCAGGAACTCGAACTCAGAATTTTTGGCATGCAGGGCTGGACTCAGGAACAGAAATCAGCACTCGTGTCTGCAATCGCGCCGCTGCTGCGGCCCAACGTGGTGCTGGACCAAACGGCAACCGCTACGGCGCGCGAAACCGAAGCCAACAAAATTCCCCCAGTCGCAATCTCGCTCAAGCGAAACCAGGTGATCGCGCGCGAGGGCGACACGGTCACATCGGGAACGCTCTCGCAGCTCTCGGCGCTCAAGACTACCGGCCACGCCGGCCGTCCCTGGCATAACCTGATCGGGTTATTAATGATCGTGCTGGCGGTTTATTGGGCCGTCTGGAAATTTACGGAGCACCGCAGCACGGCGTCCGCTCTTTCGCTTTCCAAGTGGCGAGCATTTGCGCTGGTGGGCTCGGCAATCGTAGTGCAAACGGGACTGATGCGAATTGGTTTTACTTTCGGAGATGCGATTGCGAGCAGGATGACAACCGCTCCTTTCAACGATCCTATGACTTGGAACTTCGCAGTTCCCTTCGCGGCTGCAGCGTTGTTGGTCGTGATGTTGGTCGACACGCAGCTTGCGTTTCTAACGGGGATTGTAACGGCGTTGTTTGCCGGCTTGCTCGCGCCAACCGGCATTCAACAGGCGGTGTATGCGCTGATTTCCTGCGCCGGCGCAATCTATGGAATTGGGCGCTATCGCGAACGCCAATCGGTGACGTTGGCTGGCATATTTGTCGGCGGCGTTAATGCTT
>JBDTTW010000226.1:0-2958 GCA_039930405.1 bacterium | reverse complement strand
GCTGTAGAACTCAAAGTCATTAATGCCTCCGACTGCGATCATACCTTATCCGGCAGGCTTTGTCGCTGGCCTAAGCTAACCGGTTTACATTAAGAAAAAGGACAACCTAATGGCTCCCTTTGGATGCGCCGCGCCGTTCGGCTGGTTGTGTTGCCCTTCGTTTAGAACCCCCGGCGGGCGGGCGAGTTCCACGTCTGGTTTCTCTGAATCTCGACCGCAAAAAGCGAAAACCGCCGTCTTTTGCCCGGCGGTGTCAACGCCTGGAAATTTTAGAGGCGGCCGCAGGCTTTTTCAATCCCTTTTTCGGACGCGCGCCGGACTTGGGAGTCCCCGGGCTCTTGACCGCCTCGGACTTTGAATTGAAAACTTCCAAAAACTGCCCCTTTCGCGTCACTCTAAAACTACCCGGCAGCTCGACGATGCTGCCGCCACGGCCGGTCAACAGCTTTTCAACCGCCAGCAGGTGGCTCATTTCCAAGCGGTTCAGGTTTCCCCGGCCGTCGGCTAGCCATTGGCGCAACGACCGCCGTCGCACTGCCGCCGGCGCCTGCAACAGCACCTTTACGTTTAGCGCCGGCAATTTGGTTTCAACATTCTCGGGCTGATCGTTGGTATCGCTGCCGATCGCCAGCTTCAGCAACTCGCCCGCCTGGTCAGACAAAGCTGTTGCATCTTCACCCAGCAGGCTGGCGGTGCGCCCCAACGCTTCAACGATGCGATTATTGAACGACTCCATCAGCGGCAACAATTGTTTGCGAATTCTTATGCGCGAAAAAGTTTCGTCGTTGTTCATCTCGTCGACACGAAACTCGACGCCCAGGATGCGGCAATATTCTTCTGTGTCGCTGCGCCTGGCCCAGGAGACGAGGGGGCGCGCGAGCTTAACCGGCGATCCATCCTTTATTGGCCGGACCGCCATAGTGCCGCTCAATCCTTCCGCGGCGCTGCCGCGCAGTAAACGCAGCAAAACCGTTTCCGCCTGATCGTCGAGCGTGTGCGCGGTCAGAACTACCTCCGCTTTGTTCCTGGTTGCGGTTCGCAGAAGAAAGTCGTAGCGCTTCAGTCGCGCTGCCTGCTCGAGGTTTGCGACCGGTTCGCCCGCAGCGGTTTTGAGTTGAGCTTTACCGCTTACAACTTTGTATCCGAGCTCTTTCGCCAGTTGTGTCACCCAGCGAGCGTCGGCCGCAGAACTTTTTCGCAAACCGTGATCGAGATGAGCGACCACCAGCTCAAACTGCAGCTTGTCGTTTCTAATCAACTCGTCCAGCGCCAGAAATAGCGCGGTCGAATCGGCTCCGCCCGATACGCCGACGACGACGGCAGTGTTGTTGGTTGGCAGAGCCATCTCAATCCAGGCAGCTCGCAAGTTTTTGGCGAACTTTGAAAGTGCAGGTCGGCGCCCCTGGGAACTGTGTTCGGAATTCATTTGCTGGTTCATCTTGTAACTGATTGTCTGGTTGCGCCGCGTTTCAGTCAACAGGCCCGAGGACCGGAAACCGTGAATCGGAAACTGTGAACCGGAAATTGCAACACGACGTACAAGTGATCTGACCAAGTTGAATCTGCCTACAGTGATTATCCGTCACAAAGAAATTCGCGGCGGTGTTTACAACAGGAGCATATCCATAATTCCGGAGAACCAATCATGAAAACCCCAGCTCGCCTTCTGCTCGCCCTGAACGCCGCTCTATTGATCGCGCTTTGCGTTCTGGTCACACCTTTTGCCCGCGCGCAAGAACCAGCGGCGTCATTTCAGGAAACCCTTAAGCACGCGCAAAGCGCTACGGCACAAAAAGATTGGAAGGCGGCAGCAGGTTATTGGGCCGGCGTTGTTGCTGAGAACCCGGTTAACGCCAGGTTTTGGGAGCAGTTCGCACAAGCGCTTTATCAAAACAAGGATTACAAACAGGCGATTCCCGCTTATCAGAAGGCGTTGGATCTGGGTGCGGGTGTTCCCGGGAATCAGGCCTACAACATTGCGTGCTGTTTCGCGTTGCTCGGCGACAAAGAATCAGCAATGACCTGGCTTGAGAAAGCATTTGCGCTTGGCTTTCGCCAACTCGAGAATGCGCAAACAGATTCCGACCTGCAAACGCTTCGCGACAATCCGCGGTTCCTGAAACTCGTTGGACAGGACGACGTCAGCAAAATGAATCGCGAACAAGGTTGGCGTTACGACCTTGCGCTGCTGGAACAGGAAGTCGATCGCAAGGGCTTTGCTTACGGTGTCTTTCGCACGACCACTAAGGCGCAGTTTCACGACGAGGTAACAAATCTAGCCAACCGCATTGGTAAACTTACCGACCCGCAGATGGTTGTCGAGATCATGAAGCTGCTGCGTTCGCTGGGTGACGGCCACACCGGTTTATTGCTCCCACCTGAGACGCCTGATTACGCACAGGCACTGCCGCTGCAATTCTTTCTGTTCAAGGAAGGTCTTTACATCACCGGAGGAGATCCAAAATACAAGGAATTGTTTGGTTCACAGGTGCTGCAGTTTGGCACGCGCAGCGTCGCTGAAGTTATGAAAGCACTTGACAGCGTGATCAGTCGCGACAACGAACTATGGCCCAGCCAACTCGCGCCCTATCACCTGCGCAGTTTGCCTTTGCTGAGTGCGCTTGGTTTGGTTTCAGATATTAAGAAGGTCGATCTGCGCCTGCGCGATCTCAATGGAAACGAGCGCGTCGTTAACGTTGAAACGGATGCGACGCACGCAAACAGCGTCATCTGGAATCATTTTCCTGACGAGTGGCTCACGTTCGCGCAGACTTTGCCGGCGCCGGTTCCTTTGTATTTGAAAAACACGAAAACACTTTATTGGTTTGAGTATCTCGAGCCGCAGAAAATAGTTTATTTCCAGTTCAACGGCGTTCTCGATGACTCAAAGGAATCACTCGCGGCATTTACCGAACGTCTATTCAAGTTTATCAACGAGCACGAGGTGGAGAAGTTGGT
>JBDTTW010000225.1:0-1716 GCA_039930405.1 bacterium | reverse complement strand
CGTTGGCGGCGCTGGCCGGTAATTAAGCGCAACGCATTTAATGCGGCCCGCGTCCAGATCGATCTCGCGCGTCCAATGTTGACCGTCCGGCAAAGTGATCACGACTGTGTGAACGCCGGGGTCGCGGTCGAACTCGCGATAGTCAGTTGACGTTAGACCTTCAGTACGGCCGTCGATTTCGATTGGCAAGCCGCCTGGTGTGCTCAGGATTTTGATGGTGCCGTATTTCGCCAGGCGTCGCTTCTTGGCATAAGCCGTGGACGCCGGATGGACCATGCAGAAACTAACAGCCAGTAACGCGGCGAATGCGAACTTGCCGTAGCGGCGATTGTTTCGAAGGATATGTCTAAACATTGTGATTAGGCCTCCTCCGCATTTGCGATTTGCGCGGCCAACTTGCCACGAGCATAACGGCGGCGCAATCCCGCTCCGAAAGCTGCCAGGCCTGAGCCAAACAACAAGAGTGATGCGGGCTCGGGAACTTCAGGCGTTCCGGGAGGTGTCGGTGTAGTCGGCGGCGTCGGCGTCTCGCAACGGTCGCAACCGTGAATGAAGAAGAACGGAATCGCCGCCAGGAACAGAAGCGGCCATTTTGGGAAGCCGCCGCCTGGGACAGTGATCTCGCCGCAGTCACATATCGTTCCTTCGACGTCGCCTTGATCGACGACTTCAACACCGGCTTGTGGCTCAGCGCTAACGGCAACCCCTGCGAGCAAAGTGTCCGCAGTGTTGGCTGTGGCAGCGACGCCAGTGGTGTTGTCGGGAATGACATCTACGCCGGCGGCAGTTGACTGCTGCGCGGTTGATGTAACCGGTGAAGCATCGTCGCCGTCAGCCACGAGCGAACTCGTGTTTTGGGAGACCGTGCGGAGCCGGAGCTCTGGAGGATTTTGGTAGCCGCCAATTACTTGAATCACCTGGCTAATTGCAACGGGCGCCGCATGGGTGGGCGCGCCGCACAAAAGCAGGAGACTGAGCATTGCGGCAATTGGGCGAAAGGCTCGACTCATCATCGGTTGAAAGTCCCTCCTCGGAATCTTCCCTTGCTTGGAAGGGAAACGATATACAACGTTTAACTGTGAACTTCTGAAGCGAAAGCGTATGTTTTATCCGCGTTCTGCTTAAATAGCGCAAAGCGCTTTCGCTGGTTGATAGGAAAAGATGGTTAATACAAAAGGGATTCCAATTTTCGGCGAGGCTTTGGTGGGGCTAACTCGAACAAAAAAGGAGGTTTGCGTTTAGCAAACCTCCTTTGGAAAACCACCAACTGACCTGAGCTTTCAGATTCCAAATCTCGAGTCTCAGTTGCTGGCTAATCCGCCTCGCCCGCGCTGGCGGCCTCTGCTTGCTTACCTTCATCGCGCAACACGGCTTTCCGGGAAAGCTTGATCTTGTTGCCTTCCTTGCCAATGCATTTGACGAGTATCTGCTGCCCTTCCTTTAGCTCGTCGCGCACATCTTTCACCCTGCGGTCAGCAATTTCCGAAATGTGCAGCAGGCCATCCGTGCCGGGGAAGATTTCCACGAACGCGCCGAAGTCGACGATCCGCGAAACAGTGCCCATATAGGTCTGCCCAATTTCCGCTTCAGCCGTAATGCCGCGGATGCGGGCAACTGCTGCCTCAGCCGCTGAACTGCTCGCGGTGGCGATTGAAATCGTCCCGTCGTCCGAGACGTCGATCTTCGCGCCGGTTTCTTCAACCAGCGATCGGATCA
>JBDTTW010000224.1:0-7471 GCA_039930405.1 bacterium | reverse complement strand
AATTCGCACTCGCTCAGTTGCAATGCTTTCAATCGTGCCTCCTGATACCGCGTTGGGCCATGCGTACAGCAATCCACTCGAGGTCCACGCCAAGACAGGAATGGCGATAAATAGTCCGAGCCAGATGTGCGTGCGGTAGATGATAGATCGCATCGAATTTCGCATCCCGCCAATGGTCTTAGCGCCGCTTCAGCAGGTAAACAAACAACGGTGCGCCGATTAGTGCCGTTATCGCGCCCACCGGCAGTTCGCGCGGTGCAATCACAGTGCGCGCCAACGTGTCGGCAACCACGACAAACGATGCGCCTGCGAGCGCGGCCGCCGGAATCGTTAAGCGGTTGTCTCCACTCGTGGACATGCGAACCAGATGCGGCACCACCAAGCCCACGTATCCAACTGAACCGCTTAATGCGACCGAAACTCCCACCAGGAGACTGGCCGCGAAAAAGACCTGCAAACGCACCCGTTCAACCTCGACTCCCAGATCAAAAGCATCGCGCTCGCCGAGCATCAGGAGATTCAGCGGTCGAGCCTTAAGTGTTAGGAGGACGACGCCAACTACGGTTGAAGCAACAATGATCCAGAGCGAACCGGGTGTGGCCTGGGATAAATCCCCAAGTAACCAAAAAGTAAAAGAACGTATGCGCGTCGCATCCATCAACGTGGTGATGAAAACAATCGCCGATGATTGAAAGGTGGTGACGATCACGCCGGCCAGGATCAATTTTTCCGGCGTCGCGCCGGCGCGGCCACGCGCCAGCCGGTAAACTACGAAGGTTGCGGCGAGCGCTCCGCCGAACGCCATCAATGGCCGGGTCCACTCATTTGCTCCCAGGAACACCAAAGCGACCATGGTTCCTACGGCGGCGCCATTCGAAATACCCAACAGATAAGGCTCAGCCAGGGCGTTTCGAAGTAACGCCTGGTAACTTGCGCCGGACGCAGCGAGCGACGCCCCGACCGTTGCCGCAAGCAAAATCCGCGGCAAGCGTATGTCGAAAAGGATCGCGCGTTGAGTCGCTGTCAGCGCGCCAGTGTTCGTTCCGCCAGTGAAAAGCGCGCGCAGCAAATCAACCACCGGCAGTCGCTCGCTGCCCATCGTCGCCGCGCTGATTGAAACCAAAATCAGAATGACCGCAAGCGTCGCACAAACGATAAGTGTCTTTCGCAAGGTCGCCCGGGCGTTTTGCCCAAGCGCAGCCGCACGACGATCGATAGTTGTAGTTCTCTCGTTCACGTTGTCTTTACTTCAAAGCATCCGGGTGAAGCGCGCGGGCGATTTGCTCTAAACCATCCACCAGGCGCGGCCCGGGACGAGTTAAAAGATCTCCGTCGATTGCATACACGCGTCCGTTCTTAACTGCCGGCGAATTCTTAAAGGCATTTGCCACCTGCGCGCTTGCCGTAGCTCCCATCGCTCCTGAAAGCATGATTATGGCTTCTGGGCGCGAGGCGAGCGCTGCTTCATCGCCCAATCGTGGCCAGGCCTCGTTCACGTCTGCGGTCACCGAATGCCCGCCCGCACGCTCGATTAGATTGGTTACGAATGAAGTCTTGCCGGCTGTGTACAACGGTTGTCCGGACAGTTGGAAAAAAACCGAGACCGGGGGCCGCCCGGCCACAGCGCTCTCGACAGTTTGCGTTCGCGCCCGCAACTGCCTCACTAATTCTGCTGCGGCGACCGATTCATTCAACAAATCGCCAACGTTCGCGATCGAGTGAAAGACGCCTTCAAGGTCGCGCGGATCGGTGATGTAGACGGCGATGTGCTGTTCATTCAATTGCGTGGTGAAAGCCTCCAACTGCGAGGCGGTTGAAACGAGGACGAGTTGCGGGCGAAGTGCCAGTATGCGTTCGATGCTCGGCTGAAGTGTGTCGCCAACTTTGGCAACGTTCCTTGCCTCAGCCGGATAGTTACAGAAAGTGGTGTTGCCTACGAGGCGGTCACCAGCGCCAACCGCATACACAATCTCGGTGAGGTTTGGGGCCAGCGAAATTACGCGGTCGACGTTTGCCGGCAGGTTTACTTTTCGCCCAGCCTCATCAACAATTTCTCGCGTTTGCGTCTTGAGTTGAGATGTTCCTTGTTGTTGAGCACAGCTCGGCAGAACGACAAGCGCGCACAACAAGGCCCAGGCGATCAGTTTTCTATTGAGGTAGTGTAGTTGCAAAAAAGTCCCGGCGACCTCCTGGTTTCGCGAAAAGAAACAGGCGATCGTCGGGACCGGAATGTAAGCAGGTGGTCCGTGCGGCCTGAACGCTTTTCCGCGAAGCGTTCGAAACTGCAAAGCATCCTGGCAGGTCTCCTGGCTTAGAAAAGTGCTGAACCAGCCTTCTCATCACAGTGGCGCGACCGCGCGGGATTCTCACCCGCTTCCCTATTCTCCCCGTTTCCGGGGCACCCAGACGCTTTCAAATAAAAAGATCAAATCGTAATTGTGGCGGACACTAACACGCACCTTGGGTCATGTCAAACATTTGCGGGACGTGATTGACGGCAATGTATACTCTCTTGCCGCATCAGACTTCCGAAAAATTTCGTGAGCGGAATTTCGCAAGCGCTGGAAGCGGCTCACTTTATGACCTTTAGTCCAACTACACAGTCGGCGACAAATTCTGCGAACAAAGCCGAGGGGAAAAAATCTCTGGCGACGCTCCTTACGGCCGCGGTAGTTGTGTTGTTTGTTGCGGCCAGACTGTGGCGGCTATCGGTAAGCTGCCTCTGGTTTGACGAGATTTTCAGCGTCCACGCAGCGCGCCAGGGCTGGGCTGAACTGCTGCGGTTTGTGGCCGCGGACATTATTCACCCGCCGCTGTTTTACCTCCTGCTAAAGATTTGGATTTCGTTGGGCGGCGCGTCGGTGCTGTGGTTGAGATTGCTTCCAGCGTTACTCGGCATGGCGGCAATTATTCCCTTCTTGCTTCTTTGTCGCGAACTGGACTTGAAACAAAACGAGCGGAATCTGGCTTTGCTGCTGCTGGCCGTGAACGGCTATCTGATCAAATACGCGCAGGAACTGCGGATGTACTCGTTGCTGATGTTTCTTTCGCTCTGTTCGCTTTGGCTCTTCGTCAAATTTTTCAAGCGTGAACATGATTCGCACAAACAACTCGGATGGTTGTTCCTGATCAATTTATTACTGGTGTATTCGCATTATGCCGGTTGGATCGTCGTGGCGGTCGAGTGCCTGGCGCTGTTGGTTTGGCAACGACGAAAGGCGAAACCGTTCCTGATCGCTTTCGCGTTATTGCTGTTCGCGTATCTGCCATGGGCCCTTCTGCTTAGGGCAAACTCAGCAACTGGAAAGGGTTTGGCGCAGAACATCGGCTGGGTGACTCGGCCAAGTCTCCGCGACCTAGCTCAGTTCTACGCGCTGCTGAACAAGCCTTTCTGGTTCATTCAAAGCACGGCCGCGCGACCGTATGATCTGCTTACCGCTTGCTTTGCGATCTTGATCCTGGGCGCGCCGCTCGTGTTCTTATGCGTGCGCGTTTGGCGGCATGCTGAGTTGGAGAATGACCCGCGCGTGCCAACATTTCGCGCGCTTTTAATGTTCGTTTTGGCGCCCGTGGTTGTTGTCTTCGGACTCAGTTGGATTCTGCCACACTCGGTCTGGGGCACTCGCCACTTAATCGTTGTCGCTGGGCCCTACGCGATTTTGGTTGCAGTGGCGATAGTTCGGTTCCCCTGGCACTGGCTCAGAATCGCGGTCGGACTGGTGCTCGGATCGTGGTTCCTGCTTGCAGGAGTCGCCTGGGCATTGGCGCGCCCACCGGCTTTCATTTGGTGTGCCTGGGAGCCGCTGGCACAGAAGGTGGAGGCGAGTGCCGCGCAACCGGCGCAAGCAGTACACGTTTATGCTTTCGAGGATTTGGTCGCCTATCACCTCTGGTTCGCTTTTGATTCATCCCAACGCAAGCAATTCCAGGTAACGGTCGTCAAGGGACTAGAAGGCATTCCAGAAGATCCGGCGTACTTCCTGCCGCGCCACTTCAACGAAGTCACGGTAATGAACAGTGCGCAAATAACCGGCGACGAGATTTGGATCGCTTATCGCGCTCCCCGTTTGGATCAAACAGTGCCGCCGCTTAGCACACTCCAGAACATGGGTTATACAACGCGCGATGTTCAATCCGTTCAAGCGCAGGGACAGCAGGCTTTCATGATACTAATGGAGCGTAGATAACAACCGCCGCTTGCAGAATCTAGTTCACGCTTTGCTCTGTTTTTTCCAGTCAAGTAAGATTGGAAAGTATTGAAAAACCGAATTGGAGTTGTAGCGAATGATTAAGACGGTCGAATGGACCAAAGAAGGCATACGCATGATCGATCAGCGTGTGCTGCCAACCGAAGAAAAATATCTAATGTTGCGATCCTGGGAAGAGGTCGCCGATGCCATCAAGAAAATGGTGGTGCGCGGTGCGCCCGCGATCGGTGTGTCCGCGGCCATGGGACTTGCGCTCGGCGCCAGTCAGTCGGTGGGAATGTCGGTCGCGGATCTGGAAGATGATTTCACTTACATGTGCCAGGTCATGGGTGAGACCAGGCCGACGGCAGTTAATTTGTTCTGGGCAATTGAGCGTATGCGCGACCGCTTCAATCGCGAAAAGAGCAAAACGAACAGCGTCGAAGAAATTAAAGCAAGTCTGGTCGAGGAAGCGCAAGAAATCTTTAAGGATGACATCGCCGCAAACCGGGCGATTGGACACTTTGGCGCCGAATTGATTACCGACGGCGACACGGTGCTAACGCACTGCAATGCTGGGGCACTGGCCACGGCCGGCGATTATGGAACGGCGCTTGGCGTAATTCGGGGCGCGCGCGACGCAGGAAAGCGCGTGGCGGTAATTGCCGATGAGACGAGGCCCTTCTTGCAGGGTTTGCGGCTGACCGCATGGGAACTGGCAAAAGACAACATTCCCGTCACGGTCATCACGGACAACATGGCTGGTTCCGTAATGCAAAGCGGAAAAGTTAACGTGGTGGTCGTTGGCGCAGATCGCATCGCCGGCAATGGCGACACCGCCAATAAGATTGGGACCTATATGGTCGCCGTGCTGGCGAGGAGGCATGACATTCCTTTTTACGTTGCCGCTCCAATCTCGACACTTGATTTGACGTTGAAGTCAGGACGGGAAATACCGATCGAACAACGCGATCGTAAAGAAGTGACGCATATCGGCGGACAGATGTTGGCTCCGGAGGGGATCGAAGTAAGCAATCCCGCGTTTGACGTGACGCCTAACGATTTGATAACCGCGATTATTACAGATTGCGGCGTGGCCAGGGCGCCTTACTTCGAAAGCTTAAGCAAGTTGAAATCCGACAACTGCAACGCCGCAACGTCAAGCGACTGAGACCTTGTCAGGCGGGCAGGCCGGGAGTGGGTTGCTTTGCAAAGCGGCTATTCTGCCACCACTCCATCGTTAACTTTAAACCCGTTGATAAATCTACTTGAGGCGCAAACCCCAGCAACTCGCGGGCGCGGCTGATGTCTGCAAGACTGTCGCGCACATCGCCTTTGCGAAAATCCTGATAATCCGCTTGGGCATCACTCATGCCTGTCAGTTGCTTAATCTGGTCCAATAACTGATTGAGGGTGACTCGTTCACCGTTAGCGATATTGATGACTTGTCCGACTCCCATTGTTGTATCTGCGGCCTTGAGATTGGCAGCGACGACATTATCAATGTAAGTAAAATCACGCGACTGTTCACCATCGCCGTAAATCACTGGTCGCTGACCCGACAAGAGCGCGCTGATAAAGCGTGATATCACACCTGAATACTGCGAGCTGGGATCTTGTCTTGGCCCAAACACATTAAAGTACCGCAGCGAAACTGTCTCCAACCCATAAACTCGCGTGAAGACCTGGCAGTAATACTCGCCAACCAGCTTAGCGACGGCATAAGGAGACAGAGGATCTGGGAGCATCGTTTCGACTTTTGGCAGCGTCGGCTGGTCTCCATAGGCGGAACTCGAAGCCGCATAGACCAGGCGCTTGACTTTGTTATCACGCGCAGCCAACAACAGGGAAAAAGTGGAATCAACGCTGGCTATGTGTGTCTGGCGCGGGTTTTCAACCGAACGAGGAACGGAAGGGATTGCCGCTTCGTGAAAAACCAGCTCAACATCTTCGATGGCCCTTCGCAGGAGGGACTCGTCAGCGAGCGAGCCTTCGACGAAATCTACGTCACCGCCGATCTCCGCAATGTTTTCGCGATAGCCCGTTGACAGGTCATCAATAATCCGAACCCTGGCTCCAGATTTAACCAATCCCGACGCGATGTGGGACCCGATAAAGCCGGCTCCCCCGGTCACCAGCGCTATTCCTGTTAGGGCCATAATGGTGTGCAGTGTTTGCGCGAAACGATTAAAACTCGAACGCCGATTGCCTATCTGCCGACGCCCACGTATTCAAATCCCAATTCGCGCATATCTTCAGGTTGGTAAATATTTCTTAGATCCGCGATGCGCGGTGACTTCATTAGATCATGAATGCGCTTCATATCCAGCGCGCGAAATTGATTCCATTCGGTAACAAAGACAAGCGCATCAGCCCCGGTAACGGCCGCGTATTCGTCTTCCAAATATTCCACTTTTGGTAGAACTTTGGCGGCTTCGCCCATCGCCACCGGATCATAAGCGACGACTCGAGCCCCGCGCTCAATCAAACCCTTGATGATGTCAATGGCGGGCGCTTCCCGCATGTCGTCGGTTTCGGGTTTGAATGCCAAACCCAAAACTGCAATCGTCTTTCCTTTGAGTTCGCCGACTAACCTTTCGATCTTGGGGACCATCGCCTGACGTTGTTTGCGATTAACTTCGATAACCGCATCGACAATCAATGACTCGCGGCCAAACTGGCGCGCCACCGAGGCAAGGGCCTGAGTGTCCTTGGGAAAACAGGAACCACCGAAACCGGGTCCGGCGTGGAGAAACTTGTTGCCGATGCGCCGGTCCATGCCGATGGCCCGGGCGACATCATGCACATCGCAACCAATGCTTTCACACATGCTTGCGATCTCGTTGATGAAGGATATTTTGGTGGCCAGAAAGGCGTTTGCGGCGTACTTGGTTAGTTCAGCAGCTTCGAGCGAAGTAATAACAAACGGGGCTTCGATCAAATAGAGTGGCCGGTAGAGATCGCGCATGATGGCGATAGCTTCTTCGTCACGGCTGCCAATCACCACCCGATCAGGCCGCATGAAATCATTGATTGCCGCTCCCTCGCGCAGAAACTCGGGATTGGACACGATGCCAAAGTTCAGCCGCGACTTCTGTTTTTCGCGAATCAATTTCCGCAGCCATTCACCGGTTCCGATAGGGACTGTCGATTTGGTGACGATTACCTTGTAACCGTTCATGTATTCGGCAACCGAGGCGGCTGCTGTTTCCACAAAGCTGAGATCCGGTGAGCCGTCACCGTTCAGGTCGTTGTTGTAAACCCAGCTGTACGGCTTGCCGCGA
>JBDTTW010000223.1:0-4146 GCA_039930405.1 bacterium | reverse complement strand
TGAGAAAAGGAGCGGAAGAAAGAGATGAATGCCATGGCATCTGAAGATCGAATAAGCGCGGACCGCGGTAAGGCAGTCGAAGCGGCTCTAGCAAGCATTGAAAAAAGATTTGGCAAGGGATCAATCATGCGCATGGGCGAGCGTGAGGTCTCAGACATACCCGCCATCTCAACCACCTCTTTAAGTCTGGACGTTGCGGTGGGGATCGGCGGTGTTCCGCGTGGACGCATTATTGAAATCTATGGCCCTGAAAGTTCCGGCAAAACGACCTTGGCCCTGCACATCGTTGCCGAGGCGCAAAAGGCCGGCGGCGTGGCTGCTTACATTGATGCGGAACATGCAATGGATTCCGATTACGCCGGTAAACTCGGGGTCGATATCGATCAGTTGCTGATTTCTCAGCCGGATTCCGGCGAGCAGGCCCTGGAAATTGCCGAAGCGCTGGTGCGTTCAAACGGAATCGACGTGATAGTCGTCGACTCGGTCGCCGCGCTGGTTCCTCGTGCCGAACTCGATGGTGAAATGGGCGATTCGTTGCCAGGCTTGCAGGCGCGCCTGATGTCCCAGGCACTGCGCAAATTGACAGCGATTGTGGCGCAGTCGAATACCTGCTTCATCTTCATCAATCAGATTCGCGAAAAGATCGGCGTGATGTTTGGTAGTCCCGAAACCACGACTGGCGGCCGCGCCCTGAAGTTTTATTCTTCCATGCGACTCGACATCCGGCGCATCGGCGCCATCAAGGACGGAGACCGCGTCGTCGGCAACCGCACCAAAGTCAAAGTCGCAAAGAATAAAGTGGCGCCGCCGTTCCGCGAGTGCGAGTTTGACATCATGTACGGCGAGGGCATCTCGCGTGAAGGCGATGTGCTGGATTTGGCAGTCGCACAAAACGTCGTCGATAAAAGCGGCGCCTGGTTTTCCTACAAAGGCGACCGCCTGGGACAAGGACGCGAAAACTCAAAAGTGTCATTGAAAGAAAATCCCGACCTGCTCAAGCGCATTGAACGAGAAGTAAAGGTGAAACTCGGACTCCCGGTGCGCGAGGAAAAGCCTGAGCCAGCCCCAGTCGCGAAGGCGGCAACCGGCGACAAGAAGTAAGCAATACTGAAGAACTAAACAGGCGCTCGGCTGCGTGACTTTCGTTGGTCCCGGCCGAGCGCCTCTTTTGTGCTCTTTGCTTTAGTGCTTTACAGTCCGGCACTCTAACCGGATAATCCGGCGCGGCAGAAAGCGGGTACGGGTATCAGGTGTCGGGTGACAGTCGAAGTTGATTTGCCGACACCCGACCCCCGACACCTGATACCTAAACCCGGCACCCGGCACCTGTCACCCGCTACCCAATGAAGGAATCAATTCTCATCAAAGGCGGAACGTTGCTGACCATGGACGCGCACGATGCGGTCCATGAGGGAGATTTGCTGATCGAAGGCGGCCGCATTACCAGGCTCGCTGAGCGCGGCATGAAGGCAGACGTTGTCATCGACGCGACCGATTGCGCTGTCTTACCGGGTTTCGTTCAGACCCACATTCATCTTTGTCAGACGCTTTTTCGCGGCGCGGCTGACGATCTTTCGTTGCTTGATTGGCTCAAGAAACGCGTCTGGCCGATGGAAGCAGCGCACACCGCCGCATCAATTAGGGCAGCGGCGCAACTTGGCATTGCGGAATTGATTAAGAGTGGAACAACCTGCGCGCTGACCATGGAAACGGTCAGCCACACCAATGAAGTTTTCAAAGTCATCGAAGAAACTGGATTCCGCGCCACCGTCGGCAAGTGCATGATGGACTGCGGCGACGATGTCCCTACCGGCCTGCACGAAAAGACAGACGAGTCGATTGCCGCTTCAATCAAATTGCTGGAACGCTGGCACGGCTCTGCGAACGGTCGCATACGCTATTGCTTTGCGCCACGTTTCGCGCTGAGTTGCACCAGTGATCTTCTTGCTCGCGTTGCGCAGCTTGCGCGCGAGCGTGGCGTCATGGTGCACACGCATGCCTCAGAAAATCGGAATGAGTGCGAACTGGTCGAGCGCGATTCCGGTTTGCGCAATGTCGCGTACCTCGATTCGCTTGGCTTATCAGGCAATCATGTGATGCTGGCCCATTGCGTTCATCTTAACGAACAGGAACTTGAGATACTTTCGACGACGCACACCAATGTGGCGCACTGTCCTTCATCTAACTTGAAACTTGGTTCGGGCATTGCTCCCGTTGCTACCATGCTCGATCGCGGCATCTGCGTTTCGCTCGGCGCTGATGGCGCCGCCTGCAACAACCGGCTCGACATGTTCACGGAAATGCGCACGATGGCGCTGCTACAAAAGGCTTTGCATGGTCCTGAAGTTATTCCTGCCGGCCGCGCCCTGCGCATCGCAACGATTGACGGCGCCAGGGCGCTGGGCCTCGACAAAGAAGTTGGCAGTTTGGAAATTGGCAAGCGCGCCGACGTGATCGTTGTGGCGCTCAACAGATCTCATTCAATTCCGCGCGGGCCTCAGTTGGCATCGACGTTAGTTTACTCAGCCCAGGCAAACGACGTCAGGGATGTTGTAATCGATGGCGCAGTAGTCATGGGCGAGCGGAAGCTCGTGAATGCAAACGAAGAAAATATTATTGCGGACGCAAGGCTGCAGCGGAGAGAGTTAATGGTGCGTGCTGGAATTGAAGAGTAGGAAGACGTGCCGGCTGCGGAATTTATAAAGCCTGAAAATAGCTGTGCCAGCTCGAAGGTAGCGACTGCGGGGGGCGCGATCGGCGGCCGAGCTGGCACTGGCGGGCACTTTCAATTTGAATCGGATGTCGTCTTTCAACTGGGCTGACGTTTGGGCGCCAACCCCATCCTCAACGGCACGAATTATACACCCGGCCTGTAATCAGTCAACGGATTTTTGTGACTAATCTGACAAACTGGCAAGTTCCAGGTGGTGTCTTAATTTGCAGGCCCATAAACACTGACCGGCACGCGGTTTGACCGGCTATGTGCGCTAGCGCACAGACCCTCGTTCGACCTATCTCTATAACACTTTGGCAACTGGGTGACAGCGGCTTGTTGGTTCAACAACTTTGTGGCCCGGATCACCCTAATAGAAGGGCGTCACTACCTCTGGGGCGAGGGACGGTGACGCCCTTCTTGTCATCTCTGGTAGCCCGGTCCGCGCGAGACACCTCTCAGCATCAAAATGTGATTGCAAGCGTCCACTTCACCGATATGAGGAGAGAAAGTTTTTGCACAACTTCACAGCCGTTTGGAATCGCAAAACGACATTGCGTAAGCGACTACGAGGAGTAAATCCCAAAATATTATTACTTCAAATTAAGACAGCACCAGGTTACCGCCTAATTTGACAGTTCTTTTAACTAGTCCCTATACTACGCGGTCTTTCCTGCCCGCTTGGCCAGGTAGCTCAGTTGGTAGAGCGCGGCCCTGAAAAGGCCGGCGTCGGCGGTTCGATCCCGTCCCTGGCCACCACAAAATCCGTAAATCGTGAATCGCAAATCGTGAATGGTAGTTCCGTTTTGTTAGGGTCTGCGTGGTCTCTGGCAACTCAAATTCTTGAAGCTTCGCGCAGCCTCGTTACTTCCTTGGAAAGGTGATACGCGGTTAGTGGTTCAGTTTGAAAGGCTTGTAGCCGATTCCCTGGAGGGTGAGTTGCTCCTCAGCAACACTCAATCACTATTCACTATTCACCGCCTTATCTCGCCCAGTAATGTTTGATGCGTTCGGCCAGCATCGGGAAGGGAACGTAGTCAGCCGTGCGCCCGGCGCGACGAAGTTCTTCGACCATGCGCATGGCGCCGTCAGCATTGCGGGTGTGGACCATAATGGTCGAGGCGCGTTGTAAGTCCGGATTTGCCGCGAGCCACACCGCGATTGCAAAGCCGGTGCGCTGATCATCGCTACTCGTCGCGTGATAATGCTCGGGATGAAGATCGTGGTCCAAAAAAATTGCGTCGTAAGCATTAGTGCTGAGCATTTGCTGGGCTCGCGCGACAGTAACGGCAACGTCAACCTGGTCGCCCTTGAAACGCGCGGCAAACCAACGATGCCGCCGCCGGTCGTCGTCCAGCAGAAAGACCCGGATCGGGTGTCGCTCAGCCTTTATCCGGCTGAGGCCCAATTTACTCAGTAGTGAATGCAATAAC
>JBDTTW010000222.1:0-7923 GCA_039930405.1 bacterium | reverse complement strand
AGGGACAGATAACGGTGAAACGCGTCGTGTCGGCCATAATTACTCCGGAAAATTCAGAACCTTCAAGCGTCAAGTATACCATGACCCTCTGGCCGAAGCTGGCCTCGCGATTCTTGAATTTCTGAACCAAAAGAAAAGGGTGGCACCATTGCCACCCTGACGCGAACGCTGCCGGATGTTTGGTTAAGGTGTGACTGCTTTCTTGATAGCCCGACCGGTTTTCTTTGCGCCTTCGCCGGTTTTTTCCACGACAGTCCTGGTACCTGAGGCGGTCTTTTCGCCGACGGTCTTTGCGCCTGCGACAGTCTTATCGGCGACAGTCTTTGCGCCCGCCACCGTCTTGTCGGCTACAAACCCGACCGCGTCGGCGATGGCCGTACCCGTCGCTTCCAGAACGTCTTCCGGCTCGTTCTTATTCAGCTCGCGCGTTTCTCCGCTGGGCGCGTAAACCGCGACCGTCCGTTTGCCGTCACGGGTGGTCACCACCACTTTGGAAACGCGTGGGTTGTTGTGAAAGATGCGGGTCTCGGTCTTTACGCCATTGGGGTCGACCGAGGTAATAATTTCCGAATCGTCCGCGCCGGCACGTGTGGTGTCGGTTGCAACTGCCTGGGTTGCATTAGCGTTCACATTGGCATTGTCACTGGTTGAACTACAGCCGGTGGAACCGACTGCGAAGGTCGCGACTGCGACCGCTGCGAGAATTTTTCCGTTCACAATTTTGCCCCCTTAAAATCTTCCGAGTTATTGCCTGATTTAGAAATCTTTCGGGCAAGCAACGTGCCACCAGCCCATTCGATTACTGAGCGGTTTGCCGTAAAACGCTTACTTCAAAACGCAAAGTTGACCGCAAAAACATACGTGCGTTATGGGGATTCGTTCAGTTACGGTACGAAAGCTTTTTGCCTTGGCCCGGGATAGACCGGCGTGGGGAACCCGGTTTGCCAGAATTTTCCACCGGTTGACTGGGTTTTAGGCTAATATTCCACCCGCTAGCACCAAACATCTAACTGACTATTATTCCAAGGAGCTTACTAAGATGGATTCGGACTCGACTATGTGGGTCATTATTGGCGTTGTACTACTGCTGCTGTTTTTTGTCGTCGTGATCGTCGGCGTTGGTTTGACGATCTTTTTCATTTCCCGAAAGAAAAAAAAGGCGCAACTCGCCGCCGCTTCGTCCAGCGCTCCTGCGCTTGATGTCGCTGCATTCTCACCGCCGCAGATTGCACTAGCCGAGGTGATCGCAGAGGCACCGGCTCCTGAGTCTGCTCCGCCTGCGTTTGACGCTGCGCCAGCAGCGTTTGAGCCACCTTTGAGTCCATCTGAACATAGCGCGATCGAGGCGAGTGCGGATCAATCCGAGCCGGGTTCCGGTGCATTGGATTTCGATCCGTCGCGCACCGTCGCGATCACGCGTGAGAAGACGGTCACTATCAGCTACGGAATTATTAAGTTCACGTCCGGTGTTTTGGCGGGAGAGGAATTCGAGGTTAAGCCGGAAGGTGCGTACATCGGTCGCGAGCCGAGTCTGGCGCAGATCGTAGTGGCCGACCCTCGTATTTCCAAACGTCATCTCTGGATAGGAGTGCGCGATGGCTTGGTGAAGATCGTTGATCAGGAATCTCGCAACGGCACCTTCATCAACGACCCCAGGTCCGAACGCGTAACGGAAGCGTCGTTGAACTCAGGCGACACCGTCATTCTGGGTGAGTCAGACGTGGCCCGTTTTGAATACCAAATGTAATTGCTGCGAATGGGATCGACAGGGTAGCGACAACTCACAGCGCCCGACAACTTTCGGTCCAAGGCGTTGCCAGGGCGCGTTTCAGCGCCAGGCTAATTTCCGAAAATTTCCAACCCTTACGCTCCCAGATCGAACCGTCAGCGTATTCCACCCGATTGATTAACACCATTTCGAGGACGCGTTTGCCGGAGCCGTTTGCCAGCGAATCGAGGCTGACCACATCGCTCGGTCCCGCCAAACTTAATGCCTTGAGGTCCTTTTCCTTGCCCGATTTTAGCCCTGCGCCACAAAGAAACTGCCGCCGCGTGGGCGTCAACGGACTCGCCTGATCGACGAATTGATACTCCCAAAAAACAACCTCAATCGTTTTCTTGCTGCCGTTCTGGATCTTCGCTTCATAGAAAAATGTGTCGAGCGATTTCGGCGGCGCTGTGCGTGACTCTTGCACGATCTTTTCGATCGCAGCGCTGCGACCGTCGACGGTGTCCTCGTTAGGATCGCGTTGTCCGACCGGCTGATTGATGCGGGCGTTGCGCTGGTACGTTTTGTTTTCGTCGATCATGGCCCGCGCCGGCGTGACTCCATCAGGTTCTTTCTTTTCGGTTTTACGAATCCTGGTCCACTTGAAGCCTAGCACCGCAACCACCGGAGGATCTTTGGAGGGCGGATTGTCTTTCTGTGACGTGGCAGTCTGACTTTGCGATACCAAAATCAGAACCAAGGAAAGGAACAAAAGAGTTCGCATAACTTGTCTCAGCACCCAGTCACGAGACCGTCAGGTTTACGCAACTATTCGGAGCAAATCTGGAGCGGGCGACGAGGATCGAACTCGCAACTTTCAGCTTGGGAAGCTGACACTCTACCATTGAGTTACGCCCGCTCAACCTCAAGGATCAAGTCAGAAGTATGAAGGATGAAAAAGTTTACTTCAAGTAAGGTTCAACCAAATCGTGCCAGCGGCCTTGCGACTTTAGAATGATTTCAATGACTTCGCGCACTGCGCCGCGGCCGCCTTTGGCCTGAGTCACATAATGTGCGGCGGCGCGCGTCTCTGCGACCGCGTCCGCAACCGCCACAGCGAGTTCCGACCGCCGCATCAGCGGGATGTCGCTTAAGTCGTCGCCCACGAACGCAACCTCGTCTTCCTCAACTCCCGCCGAACGTAAGACCTCTTCAAAGGCCGCTAACTTTTGTTCGTTGCCCTGGCGCAGAAATTCAATCCCTAATTCTTTAGCACGACGGGCCAGGGCGGTTGAAGTCCGGCCGGTAATCACACCGGCGCGCAGCCCGGCGCGGCGTAGCAGCTCAAGGCCCAAACCATCCTTAGTATTGAAAGCCTTGTGCTCGTCGCCTTCTTCCAGCAGCCAAAGCCGACCATCGGTAAGCACACCGTCGCAATCCAGCAGCAGAAGCTTTATGCGCGAGGCACGGCGCTCGATTGAAGCTTGATCTAGCATGTTAGTTAGCTGGCTAAAGAGCGAATCGGATCAAGAAGATTTGGCATTCACCATTTGACATTCATCATTTGCCATCTGTACTCAGCGTGGCGCGTCAAGGTTGAAGAAGTTCATCTGGGTACGCAGGTGAGGCGGCGAAAACCAAATGACAAATGATGAATGTCAAATGATGAATGTCAAATCTGCCTTCTACCGTCGAATGAAATCATCTTTCGGGTGAAACGAACTCACCTCACTTCGAAAAGATCGATCCCCACCAGTTTCCAGTTCCCATTGTTGCGCGACAGAATGTATAGCGCCGTACCTGATTGCTCTTTGCCCAACTCCCTGGTCTCGAGACTAACATCAGCGGCAAACAAATCCGCATCCCATTGCTCGGTGCGTAAAACTTTAGTGCGCCAGAATTCAGGTTGAGTACCCACCACCCCGCTGATAAATCTGACCAATTCTCCGGACACGACCCGCGGTTCCAGTTCCACTTTCTTGCCGCTGGCAATCGCCTGGTCCAACTGTCCAATGAAAGTGCGAATGGCGGGATCGACCGGTAACGTGTTCGCCGCAGTCTCGGCCCTGATGCGGCCGCTGCGCGCCGCGAGCGACGAAGCGTATTCCGCGTCCGCTCGCACGGCATCATTGAAACGACTGGCCGCCTCTGCCGCCTGACCTTTCTTCAAACTAATCTCGCCGAGCCCAATGTTAGCCCAGGCAATCGCCGCCGGCGTCGGCAACGGCTGTGCGAGTAACGAGCGGAACAACTTCTCTGCCTCAGCTACGCGGTTCTGGGCCAGCAGAGCGCGGCCCAAAACGATGC
This sequence comes from bacterium, assembly GCA_039930405.1. Taxonomy (GTDB): domain Bacteria; phylum Acidobacteriota; class Blastocatellia; order Pyrinomonadales; family Pyrinomonadaceae; genus PSRF01. The sequence continues at coordinate 3,908 of JBDTTW010000222.1, read as the reverse complement.
TTGCCTCCTGTGCCTGCGGCGTGTTTGCGAGTATCGCCCGGGCGGCAGCCTCAGCTTTGACAAAATCCTGCGTGCCTAACAGGCGCGTCGCTTCTGCCAACGCGTCACGCAGGTCCGGCGCGCGCGGCATGGTGTCATTCGAATAATCCAGTTGCGGATAAAGTTTATCGGGGTCGATCTCAACGCGCGTAACGCGCGCCGAAGTTTTGAATACTGCTTCGCCAAAGTTTCGCGCGGGCACGGTTACGTCAACGGAAATTTGTTCCCCGCTGGCGGTAGTCGCTCGGGCAGTAGTCACCACATCAATTGTTCCCAGGTTGCGTAGAGCCGATACTGATTCGTTCCCTCGCTGCTGCGGCAAACCAATCAACAAGTCGACCTCGGTTGCCTGATCCAGCAGGTAGTCCAACAGTATCTTCATGGCAGCGCCGCCCCGTTGGACTATTACATCTCGCATCGCTGACAGGGTCAGTCCGCTTATCTTCCCCGACGCCAGCATTTCGCGAATGATGCCGCTCAAGGCAGCGTGTCCCAAGCGCTGTTCAATCAGCCGCCAAACCATAGCGCCTTTGTTGGGCACGGTGCTGAAATAAGTTGGATCGAGTGAAGTGACTTTTGCGAGCGGTGCTTCTCGCAAGACCACGGCGCTATAGGCCAACCGTTCATGTATTTGTTCTGCCTCAGCGGCGCCGCGTCCAAATTGTTTTTCAATGAATTGTGTCGCCAGAAATCGGACCAAGCCTTCGCGTAGCACTGCGCCGCCTTCGGCCCGAACCGGCGTCTGCGCGCCGATCCAAAGGCGCGCCATGGCTTCAGAAATCAACAGGGCGGTAGTCGAATCAACCTGCGAGCGGCGGAAAGCCCCGGGTTCCAACAACACTGTGCCGCTATCGTCAAAACCGGCGCCGCGTCGCACCGCCACGATTCGGACAGGAATCTCAGGTGCGGGACCGAGCAAACCTGCGTAAAAAGCCCGAGCGTTGCCCGCCAACGCGATGAGCGCATCCGCACGCTTACGATCGTCGACCGGCGAGCCGCGTGTCACAAAGGCTGAGATGTTCTTGTTGTCTGCGCTGCCAGCTATCTGCTCCCAGTCGCCTTGTAAAAAGAACGGCTGGCCGTTAAGCGCGTTTTCATAAATCACCGCTCCAGACGCATCGCTTTTTTGCAGACCTGAACTGATGACGCCAGTACCGTTGACCACCAGCCGCACTGGCGCAGTGTCGGCGCCCTTGGCGGTGTAGGGCGTGCCTGGCGCCGGATACCAAAACGACATTGGCAGAAATTGAGAGCCGGCGGATGAGATCGCAGCCAGACCGGTATTGCTCTCGACCGGCAAGGTGTAACTGATATTCAAGACGACTGATGCGTCGGGTGCAACTGCCGCCGGCAAAGTTACTGTGACTCTTTGCAGACCGCCGTAACTCTCATTGACGGTGCGGAAGTTGGCGCTCGCGCCGCCTACGGTCACACTCTTGATTGCTGCCTTTGCATTAATGCGAAACGTAAATGACGAACCGGTTCCGCGGCCAACGTTCGTGGCATTCAGCACCGCCGTTGCGGCCAGCGCTCGTTGAGCTAGCTGCGCGTTTGCGTTGATATCAAACCTGGTTATCTGCCACGCCGCTCTTGCTTCTTCCTGAGCGGCAACGGCGGAAGAAAAAACTAACAGGAGAATGATGGTTAGAAAGACTGCGCGAGTTCTCTGCATAAGAAAGGTGTGGTTAAAGAAATCCTCGGGTTCCGGTTTTGAAACTTACAGTCTTCAGTTCTGCACCAGCTTATGGATGTCGCGCAAGACGAACAGTAAAGACTCCATTCGTTCGAGCGGCAACGCGTTTGGTCCATCCGAAGGCGCGCGCTCGGGACAATCGTGCACTTCCATGAAAACCGCATCGACGCCACAAGCAACCCCGGCGCGTGCGAGCGGTTCGATGTATTCGGATTGGCCTCCAGTTGCATGTCCCAAACCCCCGGGGAGCTGTAGCGAGTGGGTAACATCGAAAACCACCGGCACGCCAAATTCTCGCATAATGGGAAACGATCGCATGTCCACCACCAGGTTATTGTAGCCAAAACTGACGCCGCGCTCAGTCAACAGCAATTTTTCACAACCGACGGCGCGCGCCTTATCAACAATGTTCCGCGCATCCTGCGGCGCAAGAAATTGTCCTTTCTTGATATTAACCGCGCGGCCCGATCGCGCTGCCGCGAGGACCAGATCCGTTTGCCGTGAAAGAAAGGCCGGAATCTGAAGCACATCGGCCACCTCCGCCACCGGCGCAACCTGCGACACGTCGTGAATATCCGTAAGCACTGGAACGCCGAGTTCTGTTTTTACTTCCTGGAGCACTTTGAGGCCGGCATCCATTCCCAGCCCGCGAAAACTTTTAACTGACGAGCGATTCGCTTTATCGAACGAAGACTTGTAAACAAAATCCAGTCCCGCCTTTTGCGCTCGCAGCGAACACTCGCGCGCCATCATCAGGGCGTGTTCTCGCGATTCGATCACACAGGGACCAGCGATGATCGTCAGTCGTCCGTCACCAAAAGTTGTGTTACCGACCTGAAAGGGCTTCACTTGATTGTGCTCAGACATAACGGGGGCGTTTCTGCTTAGAACGGGTTCTTAAATATCTTCTTGATTTTTTTGAGAACTGAATTGCCCTTCGATCGATTGGTGTTTACGGGAGCGGGCTTGCGGCCTTCGCGCCTGGAGGGCGAGGGCGACGGCGACGGCGACGGCGAAGCCACCGGCGATGGTGACGGATCCGGCGTGGGACTGGCGCTGGGACTCGGCACCGCGGCCGCTTCCGGCACTGAACCAAAGTTGAACTTGACGGCGACCAGTGCCAAAGCCAATGCCAGCACTACCGCAATCGCTGCCGCAATCAGCAAGAACTTCTTCGCTGAACGATTGTTAAATGAAACTGACAGGCGCGAAAAAGATTGGTTGTTCGACTGCGCCGCTGAATCTCTAACCGCCGTTGGTAAGCCGGCAGCAGCCATGACAGAAGGACTAACAACCGTAACTTCGGATGCGTCGCTGCTGGCGGCGCGACTTTCGCGCAGTTTCGAAATATCTATGACCAGACGTCCTGAGGGCGACTCAGTACCGACGCTGCGCAGCGCTTCAATGTTTGGCGAGCTGGTGATGGCCGCGTGTTCCAATCCCAGCCGTTCTGCGGTTGCAAGTAATTCCTGGCGAAACTCCGCAGCGTTCGCGGGGCGGGCCTGCGGGCGCTTTTCCAGGGCATGCAAGACGACTTCTTCCAAAGCCGGCGGAATCGACGCCACAAATTCACGCGGACTGCGTGGCAATTCCGAGGTGTGCTTGATCGCAATCGCCAACGGCGTAGAACCGCTAAACGGAACCGCGCCGCTCAGCATTTCATAAAGAATCACGCCCAGGCTGTAGACATCCGCAGCCGGCGTTAGTTCAGCGCCGTCACACTGCTCGGGCGACATGTAACGCGGGGTGCCAATCATCGCGCCGACCTGAGTCAACGCTTTGATGTCGTCCTCTTCAAGTGATTCTGCGGCCAGTTTGGCAATGCCAAAATCAAGAACCTTGACCACGGACGGTACTTCGGCGCGCTGGACAATAAATATGTTTGCGGGTTTCAGATCGCGATGAATGATGCCGGCTTCGTGCGCCGCGGCCACTGCCGCCGCGACCTGAAGCATTATCGATACCGAGCGGGCCGCGTCGAGCGGGGCTTCTTTCGCGAGGATGTCGCGCAAGGTGCGTCCCTCGAGCAACTCCATCACGATGTAGACATAGCCATCCTTACTTTGACCAAAGTCGGTGACTGTGACTGCGTTGGTGTGTTGCAGCCTGCCGGCGGCGCGAGCTTCTCGTTGAAAGCGTGTGCGCGCGGCTTCGTCTTCCACAAAACGCGGGTTCA
>JBDTTW010000221.1:0-36470 GCA_039930405.1 bacterium | reverse complement strand
ACGCGGTTAAATTCGGCGCGCTCTCGGGGAGCGCTGCCTGGAGACTTTTCCTCCGCACTCTTCCGGTATTGGTATTCGTCAAGATGGCGGCTTTCCTGGTGATGGGTGTCTACCGCGGCATCTGGCGCTATACAAGTCTTGACGATCTGATCGTCTTTGCCAAGGCAGTGATGCTTAGTTCAGTGCTGAGCGTGCTGGCAGTGCTGTTTGCGTTTCGCTTCGAAGGCTTCTCGCGCACGATCTTTATTATCGACGCCATGTTGATGTTTATGTTTCTGGCCGGCAGCCGCATGGCTTTTCGCCTGTTCCGGCAAATGCTGCCGGCGCCGGGAGCCGGTGAGGGACGGCGCGTGTTGATCTATGGCGCGGGCGACGGGGGCGAACTATTACTAAGAGAGCTGCAAAATAATCGCGCTTTGAAATACGCGCCGGTGGGTTTTGTCGATGACGATCCGGGTAAGTACGGCAAAGTTATTCATGGCCTCAAGGTCTTTGGCGGCAATGGCGATCTTAGCGCCATCTGCAGGCAACATGAAGTTGACGAGGTGTTAATTTCGAGTTCACTCATGACCGAAGACCGGATTCTGGAAATCGTTGGGATTTGTCAGACGCACGAGATCGCCGTCAAACGAATGCGTATGACCTTTGAAGACTTGACGCATTACTAACTTGTTCTAACGGCCGAAGAAGAAGCTTCCCAGCAGAGTTCATCCGCCCTTATGCCTGACCAGTTAATGCAATTGAAGGCGCGCGCGCCTCTGAAAATCATCATGCTCCTCACTTTGCTGGTGGCAGTGTTGGCATCCTGGTTTGTCGTGCGTTGGTACCTGGGGAATACCATCGCGGAATACTTCTCTCCGGAGACCCGTCGCCTGGAAGTTGCGCAAATGGCGGCTGGCTGGGCGCCCAAAGATCCGCTGACACACTGGCGCCTCGGAAACATCATCCAAGTCGAGATGCCTCCCGATCAAATTGCTCAAAGCGTGGCGGAGTATGAACGGGCGGTGAGCCTGTCCCCAAACGACTACCGCTTCTGGATGTCTTTGGGCGAGGCGCAGGAGCAGGCCGGTGATTTTGCCAGCGCAGAAAAATCATTGCGTGAAGCAGTTCAACTCGCGCCGGCTTATGCCTTTCCGCGCTGGTATTTGGGAAACTTGTTGCTGCGCTCGGACCGTTACGCTGAGGGGTTTGAAGAATTACGAAAAGCCAGTGAGGCCAATCCCGAACTACAAGCCCAGCTCTTCAATTTTGCCTGGCAGATCAACAAGGACGACTTTGAAGCGCAGAAATCCGCGATCGGAAATACCGCGGAAGTGCGCGCGCGGTTTTCCAGTTACCTGATCAAGCGCTCGCGGTTTGACGAAGGACTGCGACTTTGGAATTCGTTGACGGAAATCGAAAAACGGGAGAACCGGCAGGTTGCCGATTTGATTATCGCCGAGTTGATCAACGCGAAACGTTTCCATCAGGCGATGGAGGTTTGGAACGACGTAGCGCCCGGCCCCTTGTATCGTGTGGAGCTGGGAAAAGTTGTTGATGGTGGCTTGGAAGGTAACCTGGCGCATGGTCCAGGAGCTTTATTTGGTTGGCAAGTTCAGTCTGCCCCGCAGTTGCAGATAGGCATAGATGCGCGCGTCGCTCATTCAGGAAGTCACAGTCTCAGGCTTTTCTTTCAAGTACGTTCTCATGTCGAAAACATTGATGTATCGCAATTGATACCGGTAGCTCCGAACACGCAATATGATTTTGAATGCTACGTGCAAACCGAGAGGTTAGAGAGCGCATCGACGCCGACCGTTGCGATTTTTGATGCTGCAGACGAAAGCAAAGTGCTTGCGAGTTCAGCAGCCGCGCCGAGCGGAGATAATAATTGGCAAAGGCTAACGCTGTCGTTTAAGACTGCGGCCAATGCTGAAGCGATCAAACTAAAAGTTTACCGGCCGGGCTGTCCTGATCAGCCGGTCTGTCCGATTTTTGGAACTGTCTGGTATGACGACTTCGACCTCAAGTCCGGAAAATAGCGCCCTCGTTTCGCAGGAAACGGAATTGCGTTTGGCCGAGGCCAAGGGCTATGTCAGCTATCGTATTCGCCACACGCTGGCCAGCCGTTTCTCGTTTTTGATTATCTGTTTGGCAATTATTCTCTCGGCGCTTGCTTACGGCACCGTGCATGCCTGGGCACTCGCGGTTTTTTACCTTGGCAGCGTCGTGCTGCTGGTGCTTTGGGTAGCTGATAGCTGGAGTTTGGGCACGGTGCGACTCAGCAAAAACATGCTGCAGCTTCCGCTCATCGGTGTCCTGGCATTGGGTCTGGTTCAACTGCTGCCACTGCGAAATCCAGACAGTGGCGGGACACTGCTGCCGCTCGTGCGGAGTTTGTCATTCGACCCATACGCAACTCGCTTCATCGTGATCGAGGTCATCGCGTTGCTGATTTACCTGGCAGCAACGTTGGTTTTTGTCGATACGCCGAAACGTCTCCGCTTGCTCGTCAGAACGATCACCGTATTCGGATTTGTTCTGGCAATCTTCGGTTTGACCCAGTCTTTTGCCAGTCCCACGCGGGTTTATTGGGTCCGCGAGCTGCCGCAAAGCCAGGCCTTCGGCCCCTTTATCAATCGCCATCACTTTGCGGGTTACATGGAACTGACCATGGCGTTGCCACTGGGGTTGATCTTTTCGAACTCAGTTGAACGAGAGAAAAAGTTTATTTACCTATTCGCCGCGGGCTTGATGGCTGTGGCCCTGGTCATGACAAATTCCCGCGGCGGCATTGTCAGCCTGGTGGCCGAATTGCTTTTCCTGGTTTCGCTGATGGGAATTAAGCGCCGCCATCGGAAGAAACACACCGAAAAGAAACCACGCATAAAGAGTGCTGCATTGAAAGCCGGCTTAGCACTGGCGATGGTGATCGCTATCTTTGGCGGCGTGGTGTTGCTGGGCGGAGAAGATGCCTTGACCCGCATCGTGGGCTCCGTTAATGCTGATGACCCGACCACGGGCCGCGCGCATTTTTGGGGCGTGACAGTTGACATCATAAAAAACCATCCCGTAATCGGTACGGGGCTGGGAGCTTTTGGAGTTGTTTACACAGGCTATGACACCCGAAACGGACTTTCACGATTAGAGCAGGCCCATAACGACTATTTGCAGGTACTGTCCGACGGCGGTATTGTCGGGGCTGTTCTTGGTCTCGTCTTTCTGGCGGCGTTGTTTCGGATGGGATTTGCGCGGCGCGAGTCGCGCGACGATTTCAGGCGGGGCGTGGCGACCGGAGCGCTCGCCGGATGTTTCGCCGTCCTGGTCCATAGCTTTTTCGATTTCACCTTGCATACAACGTCCAATACTTTGCTGTTCCTGATTCTGGCTGCGTTAGCAACAATGAATGGCCGGGTCGAGGAAGTGCATTCCCGACGCAAAAAGAAAAGGCGAGAGAGCACGAATGGGAATCCGCAAATGGCGGAACCTGCGCCCGTAACCTGAATTCGCATGCGATTGCGAGCGTCATCGCATTATGATTCCTGCGTTAGCAAGTTTCGACGAACAAAAGACCAATTAAGGATGTTGCTTGGCATCTGCCTCTCTTCAAACTGAAAAATCCAATCGTGGCCAATCGCCGACCGTTTCGTCGGTCCCTGAACTTTGCCTGGACGCAGCGTTACGGCATGCGAAGGATGACGCGCTTAACCATAAGGTCGGCAATGAGTGGATAAATATTTCCGCGGCTGAGTTTGTCGATCGCGTGCGTGATGTTGCGCTTGGACTTGCCGAACTTGGGGTCAAGCCCGGCGACCGCGTTGCCTTGCTTTCAGAAAACCGGCCCGAGTGGTCCATAGCCGATCTCGCTATTCTGAGTCTTGGTGCGATCAATGTGCCGATCTATACGACTCAGGCAATCGATCAAATTCGTTACATCCTTACTGACGCCGGCGTACGCGCCATCTTTGTTTCCAATAAGAAGTTATTTAATCATGCCGCGCCGGCGCTGGCAGGTCTCGACTTTCTGGAACGAATTGTTTTCTTTGATCCCGGTGCTGATTCTGTCGGCGATAGGTCGCTCACGCTCAACTCACTCGAAAAAGCGGGACGGCAGCGCGCTCAGAACAAGCCGACCGCATTCGATGCATATCTCAAGGCAATCAGACCCGACGATCTGGCGACGATCATTTACACTTCTGGAACCACCGGTGAACCGAAGGGGGTGATGCTGACACACTCTAATTTCATCTCAAACGTGTTGACGATCACTGCGGGTTTGCCAATAGCGCCCACCGATGTTGCGCTGTCGGTTTTGCCGCTGTCGCACATCTTCGAACGAACAGGCTTTTACATCTTCTGTTATAACGGCGTTTCCGTTTATTACACCGCCTCATTTGATCAGGTCGGCGAAAACCTGCGCGAAGTAAGACCGACGATCATGACCGCGGTGCCGCGGCTCTTCGAAAAAGTTTATCACCGCATTGTTAAGAAGGGCCTTTCTCAAAAGGGAATTAAGCGCAAGATTTTTCTGCGATCACTTGAAGTCGGCCAGCAGTACGCGGAGCGGAAAGACAAGGGCGGGCGAGTGTGGCCAGTTTTGTCTTTGCAACAGCGAATGGCCAACCGGTTGGTTTTTTCTAAATGGCGGGAGGGTGTCGGCGGGCGTTTGCGCTACTTCGTTTCTGGCGGCGCGCCGCTTTCGCCGGTGCTTTCGCATGCATTCCTGGCGGCCGGAATTCCTATATTGCAGGGCTATGGCGCTACGGAAACCTGTATCGTTTCCGCCAATCGACCTGAAAATAATCAGGTGGGGTCGGTCGGTCTACCCTTTGCAGGAATCGAAGTTAGAATCGCCGCTGACGGTGAAATTCTGTTGCGGGGACCAAACGTAATGCGTGGCTATTATGGACATCCTGAGGAATCGGCATCCGTTCTAGAAGATGGCTGGTTTGCGACTGGCGATGTGGGCCATGTCGACAAGCAAGGACACCTTTACATCACTGATCGCAAGAAAGATCTTTTCAAACTCTCAAACGGAAAGTACATAGCGCCACAGCAGATTGAGAGTCTCCTGAAACAGAGCGAGTTGGTAAGCCAGGTAGTAGTTGTGGGCGCTGGCCGCAAACAACCGGCAGCGCTAATTGTGCCGGAATGGGAAGCGTTGCGGCAGGCCCTTACGGAAAAAGGAGAAGAGTTTCCTGCTAGTCGAGTCCGGCTGGCGGAGTTTCCGCCTGCCATAAAGTTGGTGCAAAGCGACATCCTGCAACTCACGCGCGAGCTCGCGGACTACGAACGTATTCGAAAGATCGCTTTGTTGCCGGACGAATTTAGTATCGACGAAGGCGAACTAACCCCTACGCTGAAAGTTAAGCGGCGCGTAGTAGACGAAAAGTTTCACGATCTGATTGAAGAAATTTATTCCTGAAGGTGAGAAACCAAGCGGCAGAACTGACTCAATTAGAACTCGGTGCGTCTTCGGCTTCGCTAGTATTGAATTCTTTTTTCCCATCTGCACACCCCGCCCTTGCCAATCTGTTTCCCAGCAAAATTGACTCAGCCAACGCCCTGAGATTGACAGGAAGTTCTGGGGTTCGCGTTTCGCCTTTCGCCGGCACGGTGTAGAAGGACAAGAGCGGTAGCTCGCAATAGCAAAAATCGCAAGCGGCTAGATGATGCTTCACCAGAAGGTTGATTTCAGGCGCCAACGTTTTTGAGCTGAATGAAAGTAGAAGGTTTGACGAAGGGCAGGCCAGCTTTTTGGCGAACGACTTTGCGGTTGCAGAATTCATTTGTTTGCCCCTATCTACTCAAGATTCACTGAGCGCCGTTTGCAAGCACAGAATTTAACTATCAGTAGAGGAAGCAAGGAGGCAAATTAGCTTGCGAAACCTCAACTACACAGCCGCAAAGTCATCCGCTTGTTCACTGACTTTATAGACCCAATTGGGTTTGCATTCCACAACTTTCTTACTCCTGCCGCCAGTTTTGTAGTCTGGAATCAGTAACTTGCCGGAAATGTAAAAACTTGTTGCTCATCGAGAGGATTGTTGCTAAGATGCTCGGCGTCAAGTCAGAGAGCTCCTGCTCTTTGACCCTCGTTCCAGGGCCAGCCCGCCTGTCTTCTCAGGAATACCCGGGCAAAATCAATGACCTACAGAATAGCCCCGATTCACTAACGAAGATTCTTTTTCCGTAAAAAAGATTCCACCGCCTTACCACTCTTTATCTCAGTCGGACTGTCGCCCATTCCAGGACCCGCGACATTTCTGTCGCCTAGACAAGTAGCAAATAAGCGAAAACGCTCCCTCCAAAATCTAAAGTCCACCCCTGATCGAAAAAAATTGTCGTGAAATCTTTAAGCCGTAAAGTAGCAAAAGAAGCCGATTTAACTCCCGCCAGTCCGGCGCCGACCTCGCTCCGTGCGAAACGCACTGCCGAGCGAATGGCCAAGAGTGGTAAATGGGTTGAGAGTCTTAGGTGCTCGGATGTGAGCCGGTTGTGGTCAGAACTGCACCGCATTGTTTCCCACCATCCTTTGGTAAGGGCGTCGCGCAGTGCGGGCTTGCTCGTTGAAGAAGGTGCCAGCAGCGCCTATACGGACCTTACTCAAGAGCTCTTCGTTCAGCTCTTAAGTAAGAATCGGTTTGAGCATTATCTCGATACCGAGATGACCGATTACGAAATCGAGTGCGAAATTGGACAGATAGAACTCACCAACCTGCTGACCGCTGAACTGCGGAAACGTCATCCGGAAAGTTATCGGCTGGCTCGACGCATCTCCACGCTTATCCAGTCCAGCTCAAATTTCCGCCGCTTTGATACTAGTGGCACTGGCGATGAACCGCATCGCCGGCTAGCTGATCGCGTTTATGGTCTCAGCGAATGGGCGGATGGCAAACGCCGCCGCGACTCACACGACGTCGAACAGCGCGTTCACATAATTCCGGTACGCGCACGCGACACGCGCATGGTTGGTTGCACAGGCGATTCGCAAGTTGTCATCACTAATTCGGACCTCGAGGACTTGATTGTCTCCGTGCTTGACGCAGTTGACTCGCCGGTTGATGTTCGGACGCTCAGAAGCCTGGTCATGTCGCGACTGCCGGTCATGGATATTTATCTGGTGCCGTTGGATGGCGACGACAACGATGGCGACGGCAATCATTTCGAGCCGGTCGACAAGCACGAAAACCCCGAGCAGGGTCTGTTGAGACGCGAATCGGAAAACGAAGCAGCAGGCTTTGTAGATCACTTTCTTGAAAACCTGCACGACACAGTCCGCGGCAAACTCAAGCAGTACAACCGCATTCTCGGCGTCTTATGGCACTGTTACTTGAGCCCAACACAGTCGACGCAATTGGAAGTCGCGGCCGTCCTGGGAGTTTCGGATTCGTTGGTTTCGGATTATCGCCGCCGGATCGAAACCGAGCTCCGTGCGCTTTCATTCTCTGAGGTTGAAGAGGCCAGGAGATTTGAAGGAGCGTTGCGCCAGCGAGTCAGAGAACTCGTGTTGGCGAGCGAGGAAAACGAGGTCGCAGTTTAGATTCCATCTTTCGGAATTCGTCTTTGTAAGTGATTCGAGGCTGCGGCGCTTTCAGCGTAGCAGCTTCTTTTGATTTTCAGTGCGAAAGATTAGTCGCTAGGCAAACGACCAATTGGCCAGCAAAACGAACTTTAGATGTCGAAGAAACTTCAACTAGACGACTACGAGCCAGTCACCGCAGCGCCGCACCGGCGTCAATTACCTGCGCCGGTTGCGGATAATTGGCAGCGTTGTCGCAGCCTGCCGAGCTCGGACGTGCCGGTGCGATTGCAAATCACTTCATCTACCAGACCAGTGGACCAATTGGCCCCGCCGCTAGTGCCGGATACCAGTCTGAAGGCAGAAAACTGGTTCGCGAAAAGCGGGCATAGTCTCAGTTTTGCCGGACTCTTTGTCTTCACATTTCTCGTATATTTTCGGCCTTACGAATTGTTCCCGTCGCTTTCCTGGATGTCCAAAAGCGCATTGGTCGCGGCCCTCGCGACGCTTGCCGTCTTTGTTCCAACCCAGCTTGGACTGGAAAACAGACTTACAGCCAAACCGCGCGAAGTTAAGCTGGCATTCCTCCTCTTACTGACCGGTATCCTCTCGGTTCCTTTCGCCCTTGAGCCCGCAAAAGCGCTGCAAAGCTTCATCGAATTTTGCAAGGTCATATTGATGTTCATCGTGATGGTGAATGTCCTGCGAACTGAGAAACGCTTGCAGGCACTGATCTTGCTCGTATTGTTTTCCAGTTGCGTGTTGAGTTTGGCCGCATTTACCGACTATCTGCGTGGGCACCTGGCGCTTGAGGGCCGGCGCATTGCCGGCTTGATCGGCGGACTCTTCAGTAACCCCAACGACCTGGCGCTCCATCTTGTAACCATGATTCCCATCAGCCTGGTCCTCATGATTGGTTCGCGCGGAGTTCTGAAGAAAACGTTTTACCTGAGCTGCTCTTTGTTGCTGGTGGCTGGTCTGGTCGCGACGTTTTCACGCGGCGGCTTCCTCGGTTTTATGTGCGTGGTCGCGTTTATGGTTTGGAAACTCGCGAGCCGCAATCGAGTTATTTTTGGCGGCATTGCGCTGGCGATCATGCTGGCGACGATTGCTCTCGCACCGAGCGCTTATCGCAGCCGCATCTCGACCACTAGTGACGACTCGGCCATCGCTCGCACAGACGATCTAAAGCGTTCAATCCTGATTGCCGCCCGACACCCGTTGCTTGGCGTCGGTATGGACAACTACATTCTTTACTCAAACTCAAACAAGGCGACCCACAATGCCTATACTCAAGTGGCATCAGAAATGGGTCTCGGCGCCCTCATCGTCTATCTTTCGTTTTTGCTAACACCGCTGGGTCGTCTGCGAAAGATTGAACACGCAACGCGCGTCGCGAAACGGAACCCACCGCTTCATTATCTGGCAATCGGCTTACAGGCGAGTTTAATTGGTTACATGGTTGTCAGTTTTTTCGCCTCAGTCGCTTACCAGTGGTACGTCTATTACCTGGTCGCTTACGCCTTTTGTTTGCACCGCCTGCTGACCGTTGATGGCTCGGATGGGGCCGCCAAACCAGACCTGCATGAAAATCTCTAACAAACAAAAAGTGGCGCTGACTGTGCAACGAGTGTTTCAAATACTCGCGCAACATCCTCAAGGTTTGTCCAGCAATGACCTCTGGGACGAACTAACCAACTCGCTTCACCCGCCGGCTGGCAAGGGCCATGGCAACGGGAACGGGCACCGTATCCTATCTTCATTTGAAAACTTTACGTTTTCCTGTGTTGGTCCAATCAAAGCCGGCTGGCTGTCAGCCGACCGAAACCATTGGACATTGACCGAGGAAGGTAAGAAGGCCTTTGCAAATTATGCTGAAGCTCAGCAGTTAGTGGACGAAGCAGGCAAGCTCTCATCGCAAGGTTGGCTCGCAGTGCACTTCCCAGCGACGTACGCCGCTGCTGGTAAGACTAAGGATCAGTTGACCTCCGAACTGCGAACCATGCGCAGAGTTGGGGTCAGCCGCCTCCTTAAAGAGAGCTTCGGCAAACAAACAAAATGGCAGGAGCAGCTACCAGTTCAAGCGCCACGAAACATAGTCGTTTCGGATGTGCCTGCTGGTGTCTCGCTGATCGAATACGTGCGGTCAATGGAACCATCTTACCAGGAAGGATCGCACGCAGTTTATTTGTCGCCAGAGTCGTTAAGAGGCACAGCGTTTCAATCGTTAGTTGAGAATTATCCGCCGGACGCGGGCCTAAAACTCGTGAAAAAACCGGGTGGACTCGACGAGAGTGGGTACATTCTTGGTCGCGCAAAAGGCGACAGCAAGATCCAGCTGGGCATGGTCCATGGGCACCGGCACCTCTCACTTGTCGCAAACTTTCTTTACGCAATGGGAATCGGGCCGCGGCTTTATGACCTGGTTAACTTGCAATGCGGCGAGCAGCTTTGGACTGCGTATGTAATTCAGGACGTGGGAAACAATCCGCCCAGCATTTGGCAATGTAAAGCCGGCGTGGATAGGCTCCGTGAGCTTCATGAGCAGGGCGTCATCAAGGTCATCCTGCCCGAAGGTTTCGACGACCCGGAATTCGAATGTCCCGCTTGTGGGAACAACGCGCTGATCGATAGCACCGGGCAGTTCCGGTACATCGACTTTCAGAATTTCCTGCTTGGCGATTATGAAAGCTTCCTGGCGCGCCTGGCCACCGACGCGGGCGAGCAAACCCATTTTGGCGACACAGCGCTGCTCCGCGGGGGGCGTTATCTTTATCAGTCTGTGCCTGGTGTCAGCCTTCCGGCCAAACGTGATGTCGCAAACCGGATGAAGACATTGGTCCGGCTATTCAAAGAAGCAAACGTCACCGTCGCAGACCGCGTGGTTTTGGATGTCGGTTGCAACATCGGAATGATGATGGCCCAGTATCTGAAGTTAGGCGCCAAATGGTGTCACGGCTGGGATCGCGCCACGACCACACCTCATACGGAACGAATGCTGTTGGCTTTGGGCTGCACGCGTTTCTCAACTACGCCGGGCGACATAGCACGCACACAACCAATGATAACTGACGTGCCCGCGCACGTCGCTCGGTCGCTCGACGGCTGCGCGATTTCTTATTTAGCGATTCGTGGTCACGTCAACTGGCTCGATGCCTTAAGAGCTATTCCCTGGTCGTTCATGATTTATGAAGGACACGAAGGCGAAACCTACAAAGATTTCGAGCTCTACCTGACAGAGTTAAGAGCGCTTGCAAACTTTGAACTGGGTCCAGTTGCCACCTACGTGGATGGTGACAGTGAAGAACGCACGGTGGCGATTCTGCTCAGGAAGTCGTGACCTGCAAACTCAACATATTTCATGACGCTTAACCAAACATCGACGACGGAAGAGTCAGAACCGAACGGATCCAGCCGCTCTGAACGGTTCTTTCGTACCGATCATCTGATGGACAGCCTGGGCGGACGCACCGCGCGCGGGGGTGTAGTGACTATGGCTTCGCACGGGATGAAGTTTGCTGTCAGCATCGTCGCGACTGCAATTCTGGCGCGGCTGTTGAGTCCTCAGGACTATGGCTTGATCGGAATGGTGGCGGTAGCGACGAACTTTATCGTTATGTTCAAGGACCTGGGTCTGGCCACCGCAACGGTCCAGAAATCTGAGATCACTTCCGAGCAGATAAGCACTCTGTTCTGGGTGAACCTGGCCTTGAGCGTACTCACGATGCTGGTAATGATTTTGCTCGCGCCGGTTATCTCATGGTTTTACGGCGACTCGCGTCTGACGATGATCGCGATTGTCAGCGCCCTCGGTTTTCTTATTGGTGGTCTGACTGTGCAGCATGAAGCCCTCTTGAAGCGTCAAATGCGATTTATGGCACTTAGCGCAGTCGCCCTTGCCGCCATGGTCGGTGGTTATGTTGTTGGTGTCGCCTTCGCCTGGTATGGCTTTGGTTATTGGTCACTCGTTTATAGCCAATTGGCACTCCTCACCATAGACGCAATTCTGGTGTGGACTCTTTGCGAATGGCGCCCGGGCTTACCGAGACGCAACACAGGCGTGCGTTCGATGCTGAGCTTCGGAGGAAACATAACCGGCTATGGCACCGTGAACTATTTTTCCAAGAACGCAGACAACCTACTGATCGGAAGATTTTGGGGCCCACAATCGTTGGGCCTCTACAACAAAGCCGCGCAGCTCGTTGGGCTTCCTACCGACCAGGTGCACGAGCCGGTCATGGCAGTTACCGTACCCGCGCTCAGCAGACTGGCGGATTCTCCCGAACGTTATCGCAGGGCTTACCTGCGAATTATGGAAAAGGTTTTGCTGCTGGTGATGCCCGTGGTCGCTTTGCTAATCGTGGCGTCCGACTGGCTGGTCGGAATCGTGCTTGGGTCTCAGTGGAGAGGTGCCGCACCGATACTAGTCTTCATGGGTCTTGCCGGATTGATCCAGCCACTGATAAACACCGCCGGCTCACTGTTAGTAACCCAGGGCCGCGGACGCGATCTCCTCTATTGGTCAATAATCAGTGCGCCTCTCTCAATCCTTTCGATAGTTGTGGGCTTGCCCTGGGGTGCAACGGGCGTCGCCGCATCCTATTCGCTTACCCGCATCTTCGTTACGCATCCACTGATGTACTGGTTCGTTGGCCGCACGGGTCCGGTGCGCACCAAAGACTTCTATAAGCTGCTGGCGCCGTTCGTGCTTTCTTCGACCGCGGGAATCTTCGCGTGTCTGGCTTTTCGACATTACTTTAAGTTGGGAAATCCGGTGGTCGGGCTGACTGTTTGCGGCAGTCTCATCGTCATCACGAGCCTGCTGGTTTTGTTGCTGATTCCTTCAGGCCGCCGGGCGTTGGCAGATGTTAGGAATTCAATGCTGCTGTTAAAGCCGGAAAATAAAGATACGACACTGGAGAGTCAGTCTGAACTGCTGGCCCACCGCACTGCGCACCTGCCCGATTTCTTATCCGAACCTCTCAAAGGATCGCCTGCGAAATAATCTTATGTGTGGCATTACCGGATTCATAGATCAATGGGACGCGGCGAAAGCGCGCGGCGCGGATGAGCGCGCGCAGATCCTCGATCGTATGTGCCAAGTCATCACGCACCGCGGTCCCGACGATCAAGGCGTATTGGTCCAGCCTGGCGTCGCGCTTGGAATGCGTCGGCTGTCCATCATTGATCTCAGCGGTGGACACCAACCAATCTCGAACGAAGACGGTTCAGTAACCATCGTCTTCAACGGGGAAATCTATAACTACCGCGAGCTGCAAAGCCTGCTGCAAGCGCGCGGCCACGAATTCAAGACGAATTCCGACACCGAGACGATTGTTCATGCCTATGAAGAGTTCGGGGCATTGTGCGTCGACCAGTTGCGGGGCATGTTCGCGTTTGCGATCTGGGACGAGCGACAGCAAAAACTTTTCATCGCCCGCGATCGAGTGGGCAAGAAGCCGCTGTACTACTCCATCACGCGCAATGGCACTTTTGTTTTTGGTTCGGAGTTAAAGACGCTGCTGCAACATCCGGATGTAGAACGCAACACGAATCCGCGCGCGCTGGATGCGTACTTCTCGCTGGGTTACGTCCCCGACCCGCTCAGCATTTTCAAGAACGTTGAAAAACTTTCGCCCGGGCATCACCTGACATTTGCCGGCGGTCGCTTGTCGGTCGAACGCTATTGGGATTTTGACTACCACACGAATGGCAACGGGCATCGAGCGGCGGATTACCTCGACGAGTTGCGTTCGTTACTTGAGGAGTCCGTAAAGCTGCGACTCGTTTCTGACGTGCCGGTGGGCGCTTTTCTTTCCGGAGGAGTTGATTCCAGCACGGTGGTCGGTTTGATGGCGCGCCAACTGGACCAGCCAGTGAAGACGTTTTCTATAGGCTTCAATGAAGACAGTTTTGATGAACTGAAATACGCACGGCTTACTGCAGAAAAATTTCAGACAGAGCATCACGAGTTTTTGGTCACGCCCGACATCTGCGAAGTTGTCGACCAACTCGCCTGGCATTTCGACGAGCCGTTCGCAGATTCTTCCGCGATTCCAACCTATGTTGTTTCCAAGCTGGCGCGTGAACACGTCAAGGTCGTGCTGACCGGCGACGGCGGCGACGAGTTGTTTGCCGGTTACACGCGTTATCTCACCGAGCAGCGGCGTGGGAAATTCGATTTGCTGCCGCGGTTTGTGCGTGAAGGCTTAATGAGTCCATTAAGCCGGAGTTTGCCGCACAGCGCCTGGGGAAGAAACTATCTGCACAACGTCTCGCTTGATCCGATCACGCGGTACCTCGACAACGTTTCGGTCTTTAGTGGACTTAACAAAGGTGCGCTGTATACCGCGGACTTCAGCAATCAACTTAGAAGCGGCAGTCACCTGCGCGCATATTTTCAAGAACTGAGCGGCAACGTCAGAACAGATGCCGAGCTTGACTCGCTGCTCTACATCGACAGCAAGACCTACTTGCCGGGCGATATTCTTACAAAAGTCGATCGCATGAGCATGGCCGTCTCGTTGGAAGCGCGCGTGCCTTTGCTTGATCACAAGCTCATCGAATTCGTCACGCGCATTCCGGCGGGTTTGAAAATGATGGGGACGGAAACGAAGCATTTGTTAAAGCAGGCGGTTGCGAACCTGGTGCCACGCGAAATTTTGAACCGGCCCAAGATGGGGTTTGGCGTTCCCATTCAGCATTGGATCAACCAGCAACTGCGCGAACGCATCCGCGACACCTTAAACGACCCCAGAACCACGCAAAGGGGTTACGTCACGAAAGAGTATGTGACGGTAATGCTCGATGAACATGAACGCGGACGACGCGATCATTCAATGGCGCTTTGGGCTTTACTGATGCTCGAGCTGTGGCACCGGCAGTACGTAGATAAGAACGTGGCAGCGGAGGAAGACTTCAGCCGCGGATTTACGCGGACAAACGCGAATCAGATCAGGAAATGAAATTCAGAAACACGAAAGGGTTTTTCAGGTTCGTGTAAATCCGCGGTAATCCGCGGCAGAAGTAAATGAATCCACGCATTCTTCAACTTGTAGACAGCTTCGACGAAGGCGGCTCTGAGCGTCAGGCGCTACAACTGACTCGCTTGCTGCACGACAGTGGGCGCTATCAGGTTTTTCTGGCTTCCTTGAAAGCCGATGGAGTGTTGCGCTCGCAAATCGCGGATCTCGATCTGGGCGAAATATCTTGTTATCCTTTGACCAGTTTTTACGATGCGAACGCGCTGGTTCAGCTTCGCCGGTTTGCACATGACCTGCGGCGACTGAAAATTGACGTGCTTCACACTCACGATTTCTACACCAACATTTTTGGCATGGTCGCAGGACGCCTCGCAAATGTTCCAGTGCGCATTGCGTCGCGTCGCGAAACCAGCGGGATGCGCAGCCGTTCACAACTACAAGCACAGCGCGCAGCCTACACGCTGGCCTACCAAATCGTGGCTAACTCTGAAGCAGTACAGCGAAAGCTGATTGCGGAAGGTATTCGCAAGGACAAAATAACGGTCATTTACAATGGCTTCGATGCCAACCGAGTAGCTTCGGTTAAGACTTTTTCCAGAGTTGACGCAATCGCCAAACTTGGACTTGAAAAGAATTCATCGCAGCGATTCGTAACCATCGTTGCCAACATGCGCCACGAGGTTAAGGACTACCCAATGTTCCTGCGCGCGGCTCAGCGCGTCAGCAAAGTTGTGCCCGACGTCAGTTTTCTGCTGGCCGGCGAAGGCGAACTAAAAGGGTCGCTCGAGAGTCTTGCCGCGAAATTGGGCTTGGCTGAGAAAACGGTGTTTCTTGGTCGTGTCGCAGACATCGCAACGCTGTTAAGCGTTTCGGATGTTGGCGTGCTCGCATCAAAAGCGGAAGGCTTTTCAAATTCAATCCTGGAATACATGGCCGCCGGCTGTCCGGTTGTCGCCACCGATGTCGGCGGCGCGCGCGAGGCGGTTATTGAAGGCGAAACCGGTTACCTGGTTCGTTCCGGTGACGATGAGTTGCTGGCCGAGCGGATTATCTCGCTCCTCCAAAATCCGGAGCTAGCAAGCCGGATGGCCGAAAGCGGACAGCGAGTCGTAGCAGATAAATTTTCAACCGCCGCGCAGCTTCGTAACACTGAAGCGCTGTACGAAGGACTCTTGCTGAACAACGGCAATCGAGTGAAAGACGACGATGTAGAAACCAATGCTGTTGATGAATTCGAATCGCGCCCTGTCGCGACCGGCGCGAATTTACAATGAGCCATAAGACACAAACAATCAATGCTATTGGGAAGCCGCTGCGAATTCTGGTGGTTGGCCCTTCATTCGACATTCTCGGCGGGCAGGCAGTTCAAGCCGCGCGGCTCATCGCTCGTCTGCATGAAGTGCCGTCCTTGAAAGTGGATTTCCTGGCTATCAACCCGCGTTGTCCCGGCTTACTGCGAAAGCTTCAGGCTATCAAGTACGTTCGCACGGTCGTCACTTCGGTGTTTTATGTTTTCAGTTTGCTGGCACGCGTTCCCAGGTATGACGTCCTGCATATTTTCTCGGCATCGTACTTTTCATTTGTACTGGCCCCGACTCCAGCAATTCTGATCGGAAAGCTTTTTGGCAAGAAGACGTTGCTGAACTACCACAGCGGCGAGGCGGAGGATCATTTGCGCCGCTGGCCTTCAGCGGTTGCGACGCTACGAGTGGTTGATGAAGTTGTGGTGCCTTCCGAGTACCTGGTTCGCGTGTTCAGTAAATTTGGACTAAAAGCGCGCGCGATTAACAACCTTGTCGAACTTAATAACTTTACTTTTCGTGAACGCCCGACGCTCCAGCCGCTCTTTCTTTCGAATCGCAACCTCGAAAAGCACTACGGTGTGGACCATGTGCTACAAGCATTTGCACTTATTCAAAAACAACTGCCCGATGCGCGCCTCACCGTCGCCGGCGACGGCAGCAAACGCGAGGCCTTGGAAAATCTGGCCCGCGACCTGGGTCTGCGCAACACGGAATTCGTGGGGCAGGTAAAGCACGACGCAATCGTGGAGCAGTATGAAGCGGCAGACATTTTTCTGAACGGTTCGGAAATCGACAACCAGCCGCTTTCAATTCTTGAAGCTTTCGCCTGCGGCTTGCCGGTTGTAACCACTGACGCGGGCGGGATTCCCGACATGGTAAACGACGGCGTGAATGGCTTCGTCGTCGCAAGAGCAGATCACGAAGCGCTCGCCGAACGGGCGCTGAGTCTGCTTGAGAATCCGAATCTGTCGCAAACAATTACTCATAATGCATTAGCCGAATGTGAAAAGTATGGATGGCAGGCGCTGGGCCAGAACTGGGTTGAGTCGTATCACGACCTTGCAGCGAAAACCTTCCCAGAATCCAACAAGCCAAGCAGGTTCGCGAAGCTGCGCAATATGAGTGTGGCCGAGCTACGCGAGAGAAGCGCTCAAGCGGTCGCTGCTTTTTCTGAAAGACACGGCTGGTCGAGTCTAACGAAGCTGCCATCGGACGTTGGTTTGTTGAAACTGCTTTCCAGCAATGGCGGAAAGACTTTTCGTTCCCTGACCGAATTGTTTGCAGCTTTCCGCGTGCAAAAACGTGATGCATTCTTCGCTGCGTTTGCTGATCGGGAAAAGAGCACCGCTGAGTTTAGACGACGATTCCCGGCAGCCGAATCTGAGATTGTTGCTCAAGCCGATCGCATTCTCGAAAGTCGTTTTGATTTGCTTGGTTTCAAAGGCCTTGATTTCGGCCAGCCTATCAACTGGCAGCTCGAGCCTGTTTCCAAAAAGGCGGCGCCAAACATTCACTGGAGTCGTTTGAACTATCTCGATCCCGAGTTAGCCGGTGACAAGAAAATTACCTGGGAGCTGAATCGGCATCAGTACTTTGTGACGCTGGGCAAGGCCTATTGGTTAACCGGCGACGAGCATTACGCAGAAGCGTTTGTCGCGCAGCTCGAATCATGGATGGACCAGAACCCGCCAAAGGTTGGGATCAATTGGGCCAGCAGTCTTGAGATTGCCTTTCGTTCGATTTCCTGGCTGTGGGCGCTGGAAGTTTTCAAGGATTCACCGTCACTAAATGCGAACCTGTATTCGCGGCTCTTGAAGTTTCTTTATCTCAACGCGCTGCATCTGGAGACATATCTTTCAACTTACTTCAGCCCCAACACCCATCTGACCGGCGAGGCGTTGGGATTGTTTTACCTGGGGACATTGTTGCCTGACTTCAAGGAAGCAAATCGTTGGCGCCAGCAGGGAAAGCAAATTCTGCTAGAACAGATCTCGCGGCAGGTGCGAACCGACGGCGTCTATTTTGAACAGTCCAGTTACTACCACCGTTACACCGCAGATTTCTACACGCATTTCCTGATTCTCGCGCGTCTTAACGACGAGCGCCTGCCGGCTGAAGTCGAGCGCACGCTGCAATTGTTGCTGGACCACCTGATGCACATTACGCGGCCTGATGGCACGAGTCCGCTTTTTGGCGATGATGATGGGGGTAGGCTGTTGTTTCTTGACCGACGCCCGGTCAACGATTTTCGCGCCGCGTTGTCGAACGGCGCGGCGTTGTTTCATCGCGGCGATTACAAATTCGTCGCGAGCGGTTTAGCCGAAGAGACGTTTTGGCTGCTGGGACCAGAAGGCGCGCAAGAGTTTGACGAGATTAAGGCAGCCCCGCCGAGCGTCGACAGCAAAGAATTTTCAGTGGCGGGTTATTACGTCATGCGCGACGGTTGGACGGCGCAGGCGAACTATCTGCTATTCGATTGCGGTCCTCATGGCGCGCTCAACAGCGGCCACGCACACGCCGATGCGTTGGCGATTGAAGTTGCAGCGCAGGGTCGGTCGTTGCTGATCGATCCGGGGACGTTCACTTACACCGGCTCGAAAGAATGGCGCGACTGGTTTCGCAGCTCGGCTGCGCATAACACCTTGAACATCGATGGACAGTCGTCTTCCGTTCCGGCCGGACCATTCTCGTGGTCAACAGTGGCGAAGTGCGAACCTTTGTCGTGGCTCAACGCGCGACGGTTTACTTACGTTGCAGGTAAGCACAACGGCTATGAAAGTTTGCCGGAGCCGGCGACGCACAAGCGCAGCATTCTTTTCCTCAAACATGATTACTGGGTGATGCGAGACCGCGTCACTTCCAATGGCGAACACGACCTCGCGCTACGGTTTCATTTTGCCCCGGATGCCGCGCCACAAGCCGGAGTCGCCGAGGAATCAGCGGCGCCCATCGTGGAAAGCGGCGAAACGCCCGGATTACAAGTCTTCAGCGCTTCCGAATCAGGTCGCTGGAGCAGGGAAAATGGCTCAGGTTCGGACTGTTATGGAAGCAGAGTCCCGGCACCAGTGTGCGTTTTTTCCGAGCATTCAAACGGGCCGACGGAGCTGTTGACGGTGCTATTACCCCTCGCTGCTGGCACGCCGCAGTTTGAAGTGGATGAGGTTGAAGCGATCGGTGGCCGCGCGATCGAGATAACCGGCGAACACCATCGCGACTTCGTAATGCTGCGCGACGAAACACTAAGTGTGATTGAGACCGTGCGCTTCGTGTCCGATTTTAAATGGACCTGGGCCAGGTTCAACCGCAGCGATGAGCGGACAGCGGAAGCACTATTGGAGTTAGTTGTCATGGATGGTCAGCGCCTGCAAGTCGATGGCAAAGAGATTCTCAAGTCGGCGCGGCCAATTGAGTATGTAGTCGCGACGCGCGTGGGAGATCATTTCAGGTTCGAGACGCCCGAAGGCGCAATCGACCTGAGTTTGCCGGTGCACGATCTGGAAGCATTGTTCGCGAGCGTGCAAGAGCAGATGGAAGTCTGAACAAAACGTATGTGCGGAATTAACGGCATAGCCTTATCAAACAGATCGCAGCGCACAGTGAGTGCGGCGATGCTGGAACGCATGCGCGACGTGTTGACGCATCGTGGTCCAGACGATGCGGGTCTGTTCATTGATGGGCGAGTGGGCCTGGGTCATAGAAGGCTGAGCATCGTTGACGTCGCCAGCGGTCATCAACCGATGACCAACGAGGACGGCACACTTCACATTGTTTACAACGGAGAAATCTATAACCACGCGGACTTTCGCGAATCCCTCGAAGCACGTGGACACAGATACGAAACGCATTGCGACACCGAGACGATTCTTCATCTTTACGAAGAACATGGCCAAAGTTGTGTCGAGCACCTGCGCGGCATGTTTGCCTTCGCGATCTGGGACCAACAGGACCGTGAATTGTTTGTGGCGCGCGATCGTTTGGGAGTGAAACCGCTTTATTATGCGCAAACCAGCGATGGTTCGTTTTACTTCGCTTCTGAAATAAAGGCGCTGTTGGAAACAGGCGAAGTAAAAGCTGAACTCAATTACCAGGCGCTGCCGGATTATCTCGCAAACCACGCAACGTCGGGCGAAGAGACTCTTTTCGCCGGAATCAAGCGTTTGTTGCCCGGCCACACCTTGCTTTGGCGCGATGGCGTAATCCGCATCAATAAATATTGGGACGTTAGTTTTGTGAGAACTGGTGACGACAGGCGCAGCGATAGCGACTACGTCGCCGAGTGGTCCGAACTCTTTCGCGAATCGGTGCGGCTGCGGCTGATGGCCGACGTGCCGTTGGGCATGTTTCTGTCGGGTGGAATCGATTCTTCAGCTATCGCCGCCGTCATGAGCGGCATGGTTGACGAACCTGTCAAAACCTTTTCGGTCGCCTTTCAGGAACGTGAAGCTAATGAACTGGAATACGCGCGACTGGTGGCGCGCGCATTCAAGACAAACCACCACGAGGTTGTTGTCACGCCAAAGGATTTCTTTGCTGCGCTGCCGCAGCTCGTGTGGCACGAAGATGAGCCCATTGCGCATCCGTCGAGCGTCGCGCTCTTTTTTGTTTCACAACTCGCCGCCCAGCATGTGAAGGTTGTGCTGACCGGTGAGGGAAGCGATGAGTTGTTGGCCGGATACGCGCGTTATCGCAAGACGCTGCTAAATCTAAGTCTTGGCCAACGCTACCAGGCCCTGCTGCCTCGCGATATACGAAACGCAATCAAGAACCGAATAGCGGCCTTGCCGCCTGAATCACACTTGAGTCAAAAACTGCGCCGCACTTTTCTTGCGCTCAACAGCGATGTCGAGAGCATTTACTTTGACAACTTCGCTGTGTTCTCGCGGACGATGCAAAAAGAGCTGTTCACTGCCAAGGCGCGCGAACAAGTTGGCGCGATTGATCCCTATGCTGGGATGCTCGATGCCTTTACGAACACTGACGCGACCTCATTTCTCGATCGTTTGCTTTACGCGGACACAAAAACCTATTTGCATGAACTGCTGATGAAGCAGGACCAGATGAGCATGGCGACGTCGATTGAGAGTCGCGTGCCGTTTCTGGATCACAAGTTGGTGGAATTCAGCGCGCGCTTGCCGGAGCGCATGAAGCTGCGCGGCGCAACCACGAAATACATTCTGCGCGAAAGTATGAAGAGCGTGCTGCCGGCTGAAATTCTGACGCGCCCCAAGATGGGCTTTCCTGTTCCGATTGGATCGTGGTTCCGGGGCGAGTACGCATCTGTCGTCGAGGACTATCTCCTCAGTGAACGCACAGTGGACCGCGGGATCTTTAATCCGGCTTTTGTGCGCACCTTAGTGGAGCGACATCAGGCCGGTGAGAACCACGCCGAAAGATTGTGGGCGCTGGTGAACTTTGAAATGTGGCAACGACAGTTTTTCGACAACGACCGCGGTTCCGCAGTTGAAGAATCGCAACTTGAGTTTGCGCGCGCCTGAAACGAATTAAGAAATCCCTAATGAACATACTTTGGATCAAAACTGAACTGCTACATCCGATTGATAAGGGCGGAAAAATCCGCACTTACAACATGCTAAAGGAGCTGAAGCGCGATCATCGCATCACGTATCTGACTTTGGATGACGGCGCCGCCCACGCTTCAGCACGTGAGCGCGCCAATGAGTATTGCCACGGGCTGGTTTGTGTTCCGCACCGACAGCGCGAGAAGTTTACCGCCGGCTTTTATGCGGAGTTGTTTTCGAATCTGCTGTCGCCGTTTCCTTATGCAATTAAGAAGTATGCGTCGCGTGAGCTGCGCGAGGAAATCTCGCGACGAGCCGGAGAATGCGACGTTGTGGTTTGTGACTTTCTAGCGCCGGCCGCAAACGTGCCGGCAAACCTCGGCAAGCCAAGGCTGCTGTTTCAGCACAATGTTGAGGCGATGATCTGGAAACGGCACTGTGAAGTGCAATCCAATCCTCTGAAGAAAGCATATCTCTTTGCGCAGTGGAAAAAGATGCGCGCGTTTGAGCGCCGCATGTGCCGCGGTTTCGATGCAGTGGTGGCGGTTTCGCAAGAGGACCGCGAGCAAATGCAGCGTGAGTACGGCGCTGAGAATATCTTTGATGTGCCTACCGGCGTCGATACAGAATTCTTTCGGCCGAGCGGAGTGGAAAAAAGTGCGCCGCACAACCTCGTGTTTACCGGTTCAATGGACTGGTTGCCGAACGAAGATGCCATTCGCTATTTCACTGAACAAATCATGCCGCGCATTAAGTCCAAAATTCCCGAGGCGACGCTTACCGTCGTCGGCCGCAATCCATATCCGGGTCTGGTCGAGCTGGCAAAAAGCGACGGTTCGATCATCGTTACGGGGCGAGTTGACGACGTGCGTCCATACATGGAGCGCGCCGCTGCTTACGTGGTGCCTTTGCGCGTTGGTGGCGGCACGCGCTTGAAAATCTTCGAAGCCATGGCAATGGAGAAACCAATCGTCTCGACCACGATCGGCGCGGAAGGGTTGCCGGTTACCGACGGCGCCGAACTCCTGCTGGCGGATACGCCCGAAGCATTTGCTGCTGCGGTAGTTGGAGTTTTGCAAGACCGCGACCGCGCAAATGAACTAGGTCGACGAGCAGCTACGCTGGTACGCGCCGAGTTTGGCTGGCAGCAAGTTGCAGAACGTTTCGCAAACATTTGCGAAGGGACATTGAAGGCAAGGCAGCCAGGCGCTGCGCTGAAAGTCTGGGAACGAATTCAACCACTGACGGATTTTTGATGAGCACTTCTACTTTTGCAGAACTGATGACCTTTCCCGCTCCGGCCGCTTTTGCGTGGCCGGCAAGTGAAAGTGTGTCAGTGATTATTCCCTGCTACAACGAGGAAAAGTTTATCGGTAAAGCATTGGCGAATCTTGTCGGTCAATACCCAGCGGACTATTACGAGATAGTAATCGTCGATGGCATGTCGGAAGACGGCACTCGTGCCGTGGTTACAGAGTTTCAACGGATGCACCCGGACATTGCCTTAACGATTATCGACAATCCCACCCGCACTATTCCCCATGGGCTTAACCTCGGTATCGCCGCCGCCCGCGGCGAGATCATTGCGCGCATCGATGCACACGCGGCGCCCTCGGCCGGATACATTCGCCGTTGCGTGGCCGTCCTAAATGAGCGCCGGGCAGCGGTCGTCGGTATGCCGTGTCGCGTCCGGCCCAGCGCCGAAAGCCCGATGGCCCGCGCAATCGCCGTCGCAGTTTCTCATCGCTTTGGAATTGGAGATGCCAAGTATCGCCTCGATGTCGCGCCAAGTTTTGCGGAACCGGAGGAGGTCGACACTGTTGCGTTTGCCTGTTTCCGAAGATCGTTATGGAAGTCGCTGGGGGGCTTTAATGAAAAGCTGTTAACTAACGAAGATTACGATTTCAACTACCGGGTGCGGGAGCGCGGGGAGCGCGTGGTGCTCGATCGCAGTGAACACTGCGACTACTTTGCGCGCGCAACGTTAGGTTCGTTGGTCAGCCAGTACCTGCGCTATGGATATTGGAAAGCGCAAATGTTGAAACAACAACCTCGTTCGCTGAAGCTGCGCCACACCGCTGCCCCGGCTTTCATTCTCGCAATTCTCTTTCTCGCGGCGCTTGGTTTTCTGAGTCCTGTTGCGCTGTATGCGTTGACTTTCCTGTTGGCCAGTCATGCGCTGGCGGGATTTGGTTTTGCATTTACGAGTGAAAAGTACGGGAGAGACGCTCGCATGATTGCTTTGCTGCCGGTCATCTTTTTCACCATACACATTTCCTGGGGAACGAGCTTCCTGGTTGGACTCGTGCATCCATCGCCTCGAGGCTAAGTCATTTATGAGAATAAGCGTTTTCGGTATTGGCTATGTCGGCTGCGTCTCAGCAGCGTGCTTCGCGAAAGCGGGCCACGGCGTGATCGGCGTCGACCTCAACCCAACAAAGGTTGGAATCATTAACTCTGGCAAGAGTCCCATCGTCGAAGCAGGGCTCGAAGAGCTGATAGCCGAGATGGTTGGCGCTGGTCGTTTGCGCGCAGTCACTTGTCCGTGCGACGCGATTCGCGAGACAGAAGTTTCGCTCGTTTGCGTGGGCACGCCTAGCAACGCGAATGGCAGCCTGGATCTCAGTCACGTCAAGCGAGTTTGTGAAGACATTGGCACGGCGATGAAGTCCAAAGCTGCACGACACACCGTTGTTATTCGTAGCACGATGCTGCCGGGCACAATCGAAAGCGTAGTTATTCCGACGCTGGAAGAGCATTCAGGCAAGCAGGCAAACAAGGATTTTGGCGTCTGCATCAATCCGGAATTCCTGCGCGAAGGCAGTTCGCTGAAAGATTTTTACGCGCCGCCATTCACCTTAGTCGGGGCTGACGATGAAGTAACGGCGACGTTAATCGGCAAACTCTACGAGGGCATTGAAGCGCCGCTGTTTGTGACGTCGCTCAAAACCGCCGAGATGGTCAAGTATGCGTGCAACTGTTTTCACGCGCTGAAAGTTAGTTTCGCGAATGAGATTGGGAACATCTGCAAAGCGGCGGGAATCGACAGTCATGAAGTGATGAACGTCTTCACGCAAGATACGAAACTCAACTTGTCGCCGTACTACTTCACGCCGGGCTTCGCCTTCGGCGGTTCATGCCTGCCGAAAGATTTGCGCGCCATCAACTACAAAGCAAAACAACTCGACGTGGAAGCGCCGGTGCTTTCAGCAATCTTGCCGAGTAATCGCCTCCAGATTGAGCGGGCAGTAAACATGGTGCTCGCAACCGGCAAGAAGCGCGTCGGAGTTTTGGGCTTTAGTTTCAAAGCCGGCACTGATGATTTGCGTGAATCGCCGATGGTCACGCTGATTGAAACGCTGATTGGCAAAGGCCTTCAGCTCGCGATTTACGATAAAGATGTTTCACTGGCAAAACTGTTCGGCGCCAATAAGCAATACATCGAACGCGAGATCCCGCACATTTCGCAACTGATGCGCGGCAGCGTCGCCGAAGTCGTGAATGACGCAGACGTTTTGGTAATCGGTAACAAAGCTGAAGAGTTTCGGAGTATTGAATCCGAAATTCGGAATGGGCAGATCGTAATTGACCTGGTGCGGCTGTTTGAGAAACCAGCAGTTGCTGAGGGCCTGTACCAGGGGATCTGTTGGTAGTTGATTGGGAATCTGGTTTTGAAAAATAAGAATCAAATTGTCTGGGTGCTAATGATCGCCGTCGTGGCGGTGCTGGCGCTGTTGCCCGCTTTGGCTTGGGGCGCTGCCCGTTTGTTAGTTGTACGCGCGCCGGTGGCGCACGCCGACATCATTGTGATGATGAGCGGCTCGGCCACTTTTCACGAACGCGCTCGACACGCAGCGCAGCTTTACAACCAGGGCGTCGCCCCGAAAATCATTTTGACGAATGATAATCTTCAGAGTGGTTGGTCCGAGAAGGAACAACGGAATCCGTTTTACTACGAGCGAGCGAAAGATGAATTAATTCAGTTGGGCGTTCCGGAACAAAACATTGAAGTGCTGATGGATCCGATTCTGGGCACATATCACGAGGCCTGTCTAATCAAGGTCTATTCCGAAAGTCATAACATTCATTCAATTGTTGTGGTCACGTCAGGCTATCACTCGCGTCGCGCGTTGTTCACTTTTCGAAAAGTGTTCAGCGACACCGAAACCCAAATCGGAATGGACCCGGTAGCGGCAGGGATTGATACGCCGTCGCCGGCCACCTGGTGGTTCAAGTCATTTGGTTGGCAAGTAGTGGGTAAGGAGTACGGGAAGCTGTTGTGTTATCGGTTGAACTTGCAATGACGACGAAAGATCTAACGACTGTGAAATTCAAATTTCAAATGGGGCTGGCTGTCTTTTGTGTCGCGCTGGGAACCTGGGCGGTTTCCGGATTCACCCAAAGGGCGCAACGTGTTGCCGCGCCCAGTCGTACGATCAGGCTGCGCGCGGGCGATGACTTGCAAGCGGCAGTCAAGTCGGCACGCTTTGGCGACACCATCGTCCTGGAAGCCGGCGCGACTTTTAGCGGGCCGGTAATTCTTCCCTTCAAGGGTGCGGGTTCAGGGACCGATGCCGACTACATCACCATTCGCACGACTGATCTAGCTGCGATTGCGTCGGACGGAGAACGCATCAAGCCGGAGGTTCAGTCACGCGCGCTACCTAAGATCGTCGCGCCGAATGAAAAACCTGCTGTCGCTACCGAGCCAGGCGCGCATCATTACAAATTTGTTGGCGTGGAATTTATGCCGGCGCAAAATGCGGCTTATGTCTACAACGTTGTGGAACTGGGCAGTTCGGATTACACGTCGACTGCTCAATTTCCTCACCACCTTATTTTCGATCGTTGTTATGTTCACTCCACCGGCTTGAACCGCGCGCGTCGCGGGTTTGCTTTGAACAGCGTCGAAACTTCAGTCATCAATTCGCACGTCTCCGGATTTGCAGGCGCGAGTGATGAAACGCAGGCAATTGCCGGCTGGAATGGGCCTGGTCCATTTCATATCGTCAACAATTATCTGGAAGGCGCCGGTGAAGTGATTCTGATTGGCGGCGGTGATCCGTCAATCGCGAATCTGGTGCCGTCGGACATTGAAATTCGCCGAAACTTTCTACGCAAACCAAAGGAATGGCTGGGACGCGCCGGTATCAAAGGCACGCTGGAATTGAAGAACGCGCGGCGCGTTGTGATTGACGGGAATTTGATCGAAAGCGACATACTTACGACTGCAATCGTGTTGACAGTTCGTAACCAGAGTGGCAAGGCGCCCTGGAGCGTAATAGAGGACGTTGTGGTCGAGAATAATATCGTGCGTCACGCGAGTAGCGGCATAAACATTCTTGGCAATGACAACGAACATCGCAGTCAGGAAGCGAAAAACATTCGCATTGCCAACAATTTGTTAGTCGACATCGTAGCCAACGATCCCGGTAACATTCCCTACTTTCTGCAAACTAATGGCGGCCAGCAAATCACCGTGGAGCACAACACCGTACAGCAAGCAGGAAATGTGATTACTGCTTACGGCCTGCCCAGCCGCAGTTTTGTTTTTCGTGACAACATTGTTCAGCTCAACCAGTACGGCATCGTGTGTCTGACGGATGGTTCTGACTGCGGTCCGGAGAACATGTTTTGCAACTGCTTTCCCGGCGCCGTGTTCAAGGGCAATGTCTTTGCTGACAACCTTGGCATTGCTGCGAACGATCGTCTGCCGGATAAGTATCCATCTGGTAACTACTTTTTTGGTTCGTATCAACGAATCGGCTTCAGCGATTTTGCGCATGGCAATTGGCGGTTGGCAGCAAACAGCCGCACGCGCAACCGAGGGAGCGATGGCAAAGACCCAGGGGTGGACACCGAGGCTTTGATTGCAGCAGGGGTGAATCTTGCTCGCACGGGAGGCAGATTCGAAAGGCGTTAGCTGTGAAGGAGATGGTAGTTTGTAGGTGGTGCGGCGCCACTCAAGACACAATGTTATGGCTGATGATTTTGTAAACACGAAGTTACTCGACAAGGTCAGGTGGTCGCTGCCGTGGCTGTTGCGTTATCCGTTTTGGCGCGCGGGTGAAATTGCACGCCGGCCCACCGATGCGAAGCAGACTCATGTGATTTTCGTAGTTGCCAATCATTTCGAACCGGGACTCGGCGAAATTGCCCTACGGCGTCAGGAGCAGTGGT
Organism: bacterium; assembly: GCA_039930405.1. Lineage (GTDB taxonomy): Bacteria > Acidobacteriota > Blastocatellia > Pyrinomonadales > Pyrinomonadaceae > PSRF01. The sequence continues at coordinate 8,983 of JBDTTW010000221.1, read as the reverse complement.
GCGAGTTGGCCCGCGCGACCGGTGATGCCATTCGCGATCACGACGGCGCGCCTTTCCGTCATACAAACTTTTTTCCAGCTGAACAATATGAACGGCCGTTGCTCGACATGCTGGCCGAGTTGCAACGCGACGGATTCGGTGAAGTGGAGATTCATTTACATCACGGCGTTGACCAGCCGGACACCGCTGCGAAGACAAGATTCATGTTGGAAAACTTTCGCGATGTGCTGGCGTACGAACACAAATGTTTGTCGCGTGAGAATGCCGGCGGTATGCCTAAGTATGGATTCGTTCATGGAAACTGGGCGCTGGCAAACTCCGCGGGTGGCCGTTTTTGCGGCGTTGACAACGAGATGCAGATTCTGGCGGACACAGGTTGTTATGCCGATTTCACGCTGCCGTCCGTGCCTTTTCAGTCACAGGTGCCGCGCCTCAACGCGATTTACCAATGCGGTTATCCGCTTGGCGAAGCAAAGCCGCATCGCGGTGGGCCATCTGTAAAAGTTGGAGCCGAATTGAAACTTCCGGTGATCTTTGCCGGCCCGCTCGTTTTCGATTGGACACGTCGCGTGCACGGCTTGCCGGTTCCACGAGTCGACGACGGCGCGCTTGCGCATAATTATCCCTTGACGCTTGATCGATTCCATCGCTGGCGCGGCGCATCCATCAGTGTCGCTGGGAAACCGGATTGGGTTTTTGTGAAGTTGTTTTCCCACGCGTTCTTCGAAGCGGACCAGGATGCGATGATTGGCGAGCAGATGAAACGATTCATGAACGAGGTGCTCGACAATGCAGGACAGAATAATTTCAAGATTCACTTTGCGACCGCGCGCGAGGCTTTCAATATGGTAGCGGCCGCAGTTGAAGATCAGCCGGGCGAGCCAGGACTGTTTCGCGACTATAAGCTTCGCCAAATCATGCAAGAGAAACCCGAACTTGTTGATGAAAGGGAAGCAGAGCTGGTATTGAGTTGAACCGGAGCATGGACCAATCAGAAATGAGAGACGAACTGCAAATCACCGAAATCGCAACGTTCCCTGGTGCCGTGCCCGACCGCACCGAGGTCGATGCCGTTTTTTCGCGTCTGGACCAGGACGGCATTGCAGTCTTGCCGGGATTAGTGTCGCTCGAAACACTGCAGGCAATGCAGAAAGCTTTTTCGACTCGATTGCAGAGAGCCCGTTGGAATAATTTTGAGGGTTATCAGAAGACCGAACCTTATCGGCTTCTGGTCGAGGATGTTCTGACGCTGGATCAGGGATTTGTCGACCTGGTGCTGCATCCGCTTGTTAAGGCAGTTCTTAATCGCTACCTGAGCGATGAATACGAATTGACAGAAGCGAAGGGCTGGAAGTCACTGCCGACCAAGCGCGATTTCCATGGCTGGCATGGCGATGCCTGGTACGACCAGAGTGTCAGCGGCACGATTCATCGCGAGGTTAAGTTAGGAATCTACTTAACCGACGTGCGCAGCGGCGGACTAAACTACATTAAAGGCAGCCACCAAAAACAGCACCCGCGCATTGTGAGGAACGCCGAAGTGAGCGATGTCGCTGCAGAACAAGTTCTCGATGTTACTGGTCCGGCGGGCACTGCAATTCTGTTTGACACTTCCGGCATCCATCGTCAGGGCGTGCCGATGCGCGAGGAGCGCCAGGCCTGCTTCTTCAATTACCACGATCCGAACATTACGCTGCAACGCGAAGACCTGGATTACTATCGTTATCATCCGCTGATTCTTAACGCGGCGTTTCTCGGCAATCTTTCGGATGAGGATCGACGCATACTCGGTTTTGGCAACAAACTAAATTTTCGTCCGGCGTTCGTCCGCGCTGGTCAGCCTTCGATCCTTTACCGGCTTCTCAGCGCCGGCTACGATGCCGAGATCGCGTTAAAGCACTTCAACAGCCGCGTCAGCATGCGGCTGCGGCGCATCTTCAGTTAACCTCTACCTGGCCAGCTAATTCCAAACGGCAATCCTCGATCGCGGGAGCAACTATGCAAACGGTAGTTTCGGTCTTCGGAGTCAGACCATTCCGAATTGGGGGAACCGAAACTTTTGCGCGCGAGCTTTCGCATCAACTGGGCGAGCGCAACTGGAAAAGTGTGCTGTGTTTTCTTGAAGCACCGACGGCAGAAGTGCGCGAGTTTCTAAGCTTGCCAAACGTATCGATTGAACTGCTCGCAGACGCCACGCATTTTAATCTCGCTGCCGCCCGGAAGCTTGCCAGAATTATTCGCCGTTACTCACCGAAAGTTTTGCACCTGCATTTTACGGGCTTTCTGGGGCCGTACGTTTGGCTGGCGCGATTGTTAGGCGTGAAACAGATTTTCTTTACAGATCACAGTTCACGTCCTGCGGCCCATACTTTGCGACGCGCCCCGCTTTGGAAGCGAGCGATCGCACGCACGATCAATCAGCCCCTGACAAAAGTAATTTGCGTTAGTGACTACGGTCTTCGTTGTCTGACGACATTGGACTTGCTGCCAAACGAGCGACACGCACTCATTTACAACGCAGTGGATCTTTCGCGCGTGTCTCAGGATGCGCAACGCGCCTCGCAGTTTCGCAAGCGCTACAGCATCCCTGACGATCGAGTTGTCATTGTGCAGGTCAGTTGGATGATTCAGGAAAAGGGAATCCCGGCCTTACTCGAGGCCGCGCGCATTTTGGCGACACAGAATGCCAACGCACATTTTGTTTTGGTGGGCGAGGGAGCGCAGCGCCAGCAGTTCATGAACGATGCTGCCAAATTGGGATTGAGCAACCGCATCACCTGGACCGGACTGATCGAGGACCCCTTCGGCGCGGGCGTCTACGACGTTGCCGATATCATCTGCCAACTGTCGCAGTGGGAAGAATTGTTTGGCTGGATGATTGCCGAAGGAATGTCTTATGGCAAACCGATCGTCGCCACCCAAGTTGGCGGTATTCCTGAATTGGTGATCGACGGTGTCTCGGGGTTCCTGGTTGAGCGCAATGACACTGCGGCTGCCGCTGAGAAACTGCTGCGGCTAATACAGGATGCGGAGTTGCGACATAAGATGGGAGCGGCCGGACAACATCTGGTTGCTGAAAAATTCGATCTCAGAACAAACGTCGCGCAGCTCGTCGACCTCTACAACATCTAAACAGCCGCAAACATGCAAAGGGACTTTCCAAACACCGCATTCCTACTCGACTCTGCTCCGCGCACCTGGAGCAGCCTGGAAGAGCATCACCTGCGTTTGTGTCAGGCGTTGCGCGCCTGCGGCAGCAAGCCTGTGCTCGTGTTTGCTACAAAACTACCGCCGGAAATTGAAGACCGCTTTAACCAAGCCGGCGTGTCTGTGGCTGCGATCAACTATGAAGACGGATTCGCTCACTATTCCAGGGAACTGCGAAAGCTTATTGAACGGCACGCGATCGAACGCGTGCACATTGCGTTCTTCGATTACTTTCGCGCAGTTGCCTGGCTTGCCCGTTCGCAAGGTCTGAAATCCATTGTTTATGAAATGGGGAACGGGGGACTCTTTCGAGCGAAGTCCTGGAAGAAAGAACTGCTGCACCTGCGCAACCGAGTTATGACCGCACCACTGGTGCGCATCATTGCAATTTCCGATTACATCAAAGGACAGTTGGTGGCGGCCGGCATTCCCGAAGAAAAGATCGTCGTTCGTTATCTCGGCATTGATAATCAACGCTTTCGTCCTGACGCTTCGGCACGAGCAGCCTGGGCCAGGAAGCTTGCCATTCCCGATGACGAGTTGATTCTTTCGACAGTCTCTTATCTTCGTCCCATCAAGAATCCGCAAATAATTGTAGAGGCCTGCAGCGTGTTGGCCCAACGCGGTTTGCGCGCGCACCTGATCGTTGCTGGTGACGGCGAGATGCTCGATGAGCTAAAACAACTTAGTCAAAAACTCGGGATTGCCGAGCGAGTTCATTGGCTGGGTTTGGTTCCTGACCCGGTAAGTTTGCTGCAAGCGTCAGATCTTTTTCTGCTGGCCACGGTCGGCGAAGCTTTCGGCCTGGTGTTGGCGGAAGCGATGGCCTGTGGCGTTCCGATTATTGGGAGCCGTGCAGGCGCGATTCCTGAAGTAATCAAGGATGGCGAAACAGGACTGCTGGTGAACCCGATGGATCCAGTCGCGCTGGCGGACGGAATAGAGAAACTTGGCCGCGATCACGCTTTAAGAAAACGGATGGCCCAACAGGCGGTCGCGAGAGTGGCCCAACACTTCACCCTGGAAATGGCAGTCGACGAAACACTAAGAATCTACCGCGAGCTTTGATTGAAGCGTGCTAACGCCGCTTGGAATCAGGGCATGCTCGAAAGCGCGGGTCTTTCATTTGTAGAACGCCAAATAGCCAGCGAATTCTACCTATTTCGAGTCTCAAGTCTCCGCTCAAGGATTTCTCAAGCCGTCCTTTTTAAAGTGGGGCCCCTCGACCTAATGTCCGGAGGCCAGGTGTATTGGCGACGCGTTACTCGGCTGTTGCCTTTCAACGAAACGTTATTGGAAACTTAATCAATGAAGCGCAAACCATTTCTAATTTCTCTCCTGCTCTTGTTGCTCTCCAGCAGTATCCAGTCTGCGCCCGCAAAACCTTCGCGCGAAGTGTTTGGCTTAAGCTTGGGGATGAGCGAAGCAGCGGTGCACAAGAGAATGCGAAAGATTGCCACGCAACAAAAGGAAGAGCGTGAAAAGGAAGAAGGTAGCGAGCAGGAGGTTTGGATACTGAAGAAAGATGCGCGCTACAACTACCTGCTAACGAAATTCGATCGCGAGCACCGCTTGATTTTTGTCACCGCCGTGGCCCATCCCAACCGCGTTCGCTATTCCGACCTCGGTGAAACTAAAGACGCGACTGTCGCCACTGATGGCATCAACTATTCTTACAAATGGAAGATTGCCGCGCAGGGAAAGGAACGCGCGGTGCTTTTGATTGCGCGCGGCAGTAACGCTGAGTTTCTTACTTCATACTCGCTGTATTTCATTCGTTAGTCTCCGGTTATATCCGCTTGATCACGACAAGCCGTGCCATGCGGCGCCACCCACCGCATATCAGCGCCAGGATCTTAGCGCGCAGTCGGCGGTGCCAGCCGCCAACGACCGTAGGCAACAAACGCAGCGAATAGTCCCGTAACCAGCGCCGGGATTGCCGCGGTTACGCCGATCATAAGCGACAAGGCCGCTGCTCCAATCATCAGGATCACCAAACCCATTGCGGCTAGCGGAGTCAGCCAGGGCTTAATGCGCAGCAGCATGGGAAGAATCAGACCGAGCCCGCCGAGTACTTCGACCACACCGATGAATCGCAGAACGAGTCCTGGAATTGCTATTGGCATCTGCTTAGTCATCTCTTCGATCGGCATGATTAGTTTTATGCCCCCGGCAAACAGAAAGAGAAGCGCTAGCAGCACCTGAATAATCCAAAGAGCAATGTTCATGATTTGTCCTGAGACATTCGCGCGTTGTTTCCCAGCGAGTAATTAACCAGCTGGTTATATACACCGCGAACTAAGAGCTATCAAGCTGGGCCGTAAATGTGAGCTATTGCCCGGCTTATTTTATTTGAAAAAACTCATAAACGCCGGAACCTTGGACGCTTTAGCACTTTCAGTTAATTGAGCCGCCCCTGTTGAGTGGCTCTTGCTGCTAGTTAGTTTCGCCTCGGGTTGAACTTAAGGTTTTCCGAAAGAGAGAGTTGCCCTTTTTCTCAAGAAAACAAACCTATCTAATGAGTGTCGCCTCAAGCATCCCTGTCAAACAATTCTGGCGAGTCTTTGCCATAACGTCGGCCATAGTGCTGGCTTATGCCGCTGTGCTCGGCAAACTGGGGCATGACTGGTGGACTGACGAAAACTATTCGCACGGTCTGCTTGTTCCGTTTGTCATCGGTTACATACTTTGGAGTCAGCGGCAGCGCTTTGCTCGCGAACCCCAGCGACCAGCGATGGTTGTTGGTCTTGCCGTTGTCTCGTTTGGTTTGATTACGCTCTGGGCTGGGACGGCCGGTGCCGAACTCTATTTGCAGCGCACGTCGCTTATGTTTTTGTTCGCCGGGACAGTCATATATTTCTGGGGGTTCAAGCTGCTGCGGTTGATGATCGTTCCTTTGTTCCTGCTGTGGCTGGCGATTCCCATTCCCGCAATTATCTTTAACAAAGTCGCGTTTCCGTTGCAGCTTTTTGCATCGCGCTGTGCTGTCTCGGCAATGCAACTTTTTGATATTCCGGTGCTGCGTCAGGGCAACGTCATCGAGTTGATGCCGCTTGGCGCGCGCGAAACAAAGAAGCTCGAGGTTGTGGAAGCATGCAGCGGCATCAGATCGCTGATGACCCTGGTGACGTTGGCAGTTGTTTACGCTTACTTCACTCATCCGCGGGATAACGATCCGGGAAAGGGGGACGGTAAGGGCGGGATGCTTGCCAGCCTAAAGAGTTTTCGCTTCTGGCGATCGGCGCTGATCCTTTTCTCCGCCGTTCCGATTGCAATTTTTACGAATGCACTCCGAGTCAGCGGCACCGGCATCTTGGCCCGCTATTACGGGACGAAAGTAGCTGACGGCTTCTTTCACACGTTCTCAGGATGGGTGATCTATATCGTCGCTTTCCTAATGTTATTCGGAGTCGGATGGGTGCTGGATCGGGTGAAGCCCAGCGGCGTTCAGCGCCAGGAGAATAAAACGCGGCGCGAAGCTGCTGGTCTGCAAAGCGGACTACCAAATCTTCAAAGCGCGACGGGGGGCAGCGAATGATGAAAAGGTGGCGCTTTGCAATCTTCTTCGGGTTACTTGTCGTTGGCGGCTTGGTGGTTAATGCCTGGGCTTATCTGGGCGAAGCGCATGTTGACCGCAAGCAGCTGAAAGGCTTTCCCGCACAGATCGAAAGTTGGAAACAGTTGGGCGCCGATGAACAGTTTGACGAAAAAACTATGGCGGTGCTGCGAGCCAGCGACTATCTGCTGCGCAACTATCGCGCTACCGACGGCCGCGTATTAAATTTCTATGTTGGTTACTACGCCAGCCAGCGCGAGGGCGCTACCTATCACAGCCCATTGAATTGTTTACCCGGATCCGGTTGGGTAATGAGCGAGCCGGACCGAATCACTATCTCGCCAAAGGGAAGACCGGCATTCGTCGCGAACAAATACATCATTCAAAACGGCGACCATAAAGAACTGCTCATTTATTGGTACCAGGGTCGCGGGCGCGCGGTAGCCAGCGAGTACTGGGGGAAGGTCTACACCGTGCTCGACAGCGTGCGCCGGCGCCGTTCCGATGGCGCGATGGTGCGTATTACCACTCCTATCGAAAGTTCGGAAGCTGATGCCCTAAAAGCGTCGGTCGATTTGGCTGCCGAGACATCGACCATCCTGCCTGAATTCATTCCAGATTGATGTCAATCAGGAATCAAACAGACCAGCGTCGAACGCAAACTGAGAGCGGTCCAAACTCAACCTGCAATTAGGTTCGGCTTGTTTGCCAAATTTGATTTACCCCAGCCGGTTTACCGCGCGTGGTTCAGCAATTGCTAAGTGACTCGTGACTTGTAGTACTTTCAACATCCGCTCGCAGCCTGCAACTGGCAATCAGCTTCAACAGTAATTTGCGGAACCTCTGAAGAATTAAGCCTTTCGTACTAGTGTCGCGCTCTCGTACCCACCGGTGGCATTGCCCGCCGCCGGTTGGGAAAAACGAAAGTGAAGACAAAAAACGCGAGCCCGCCCTAGCGGGTTCACGACAGGAGAGCAAAAATGAATATCGAGTGCCGAACCAGGGTCTATTACGCCACCCTCTTATCAGTTCTTTTCGCAGCCATCTTCGCTATCAGCGGCTGCGCCAATCCCGAAAAAACTAAAGTCGCCCACGTCGAAAAAGGCGAGGTCTACCTGAAAGATGAAAAGTTTCAGGAAGCCTCGCTTGAGTTTCGTAATGCGATTCAAATCGACGAGCGCTTTGCCCCGGCCCATTGGGGACTGGCGCGCGCATTCGAGGGATTGCAGCGTTTTCCGGAAGCGTTTGATGAGTTGCGCAAGACTACGGAACTCGACGCCGATAATTTTGATGCGCGCGTAAAACTTGGCAATTACTACATCGCCGGCGCCAAGGGCCGTCCGGAGATGATTGCCGAGGCCGAACGACTGGCAAAAGAAATTCTGCAAAAGAATGCGAACCACGTTGAAGGTCACATCCTGATGGGCAGCATCTTCTTCGCGCAGAACGAACCCGGCAAAGCATTCGCCGAAATGAACCACGCGATCGAGTTGGATCCAAAACGCGTTGATTCGTACCTCAGCTTGGCGCGCTTCTACATTGTTACTAACGACAACGCCAAGGCCGAAGACACCTTCAAACGCGCGATTGGCATTAGCTACAACTCCGGCCTGGCGCACACCGAGTACGGCAAGTTTCTGGTGCAGCTGAACCGCGGGGCGGAAGCGGAAGCAGAGATGAGCAAGGCCGTCGAGGTTGAACCCAGCAACCGCTCGTCGCGTTTTGTCCTCGCCAGTTTTTATCTGGTCAACAAACAACTTGATAAGGCGGAAGTTGCCTACAAAGCGCTGGCGGAAATGAACAAGGATAAGCCGGAAGGCCGCGCAGTGCTTGCAGACTTTTATTCGTCCGTTAATCGTTTGGACGACGCAATCAATATCTACAAGGACATCATTGCCCAGTCGCCTGATTTCACCCAGGGGCGTTATCGCTTAGGCGAAATCATGTTGATGCGTGGTGACACTGCGGGTGCGATTGCGCAAATCGATGAAATTCTTAAGAAGGACCAGCACGATCGTCAGGCGTTGCTGTTGCGCGCTCGGGTGCGCGCCCAAACCGGCGAGTCGAATGATTTGCTGGCTGCCGTTGAAGATTTGAAAGAAGTGCTGATTCAGGAACCAAACTCGCGCGCCGGGCTCTACTTTATGGCGCAGGCGAATTTCAATTTAGGAAACGTCGATCAGGCGCGCGCGTTTGCGGGCGACCTCGAGCGTAACTATC
>JBDTTW010000220.1:0-3442 GCA_039930405.1 bacterium | reverse complement strand
GCGTTGACGACGTTCAGATTGATCGGTTCGCCGACAAAGCCGGGCTGGCCATACTGCCTGCCTTGCTGCGACTGAGTCGCTTGATTCGACGCCGGCGAAATGTTGCTGGTCGGGGCCGGTACGGGCGAAGGCGTCTGTTGCGGGTCTGCTACATTGGTCGTCGCCGTGGCGTCGACAGAAGTTGCAGTCGGCACTGCCGCCGCATCGCCGGCAGCAAAACTCTGCACGCCGCACAGACAAATAAAAACGAGGACGAGCGTGACCCTCTTGGTTGCTTTTTGAATTAGAGGCAGATAAAGCATCTTTCCCTCCTCGGGAATTGCGGAACGTTAGTCGCCACGCGCTACGCTCGTGCTGCCTTTCAGCTTGAAGCGCGCGCCGCACTTGCGACCCGTCCGCGGTTGATTGTCAAACTGCGTAGCAGAATTGGTACTGATGGATGACTACGCGGGGAATGGCGTCGAACCGTAAGAATGATTCGAAACCGGAACTAGGGCTTGTCGGCGACTGGCTTCTTTTCTTCGACAGGCGCGGAACTGGCAGGGGCGGTTTTTACTGAGGCAAGCGCATCAACCGTGGTCGGTTGGCGCAACGGCTTCATTTCAACTGACCGCTCGCGTCGACCGTCGGCAAAAACCACTTCGCGACGGAAGATCAAACGGTTGTCCTCGATAGCCACTAATTGACCATCGTAAAATCGTTCACCCGGATAGATGACGTAGGCAAGTTTGATGGGCGAGGCTTCAACAATCGCGGCATAGCCACGCGGCGAACGCGAGATGCCAACTACTTGGATTTCATTCAACAGGAACGCAGTCGTGGGCTTGGGCGCCGCTATATGCGCGTTCATCGCCGCGAGTTTCTGTGCCCTGTACTGTTCGATTCTGACTTGAACGGATGGCGGCGTCAGCGGTCCCGATTTCTTGACAATGACGCGCGGTGGTTCATATTTCCTGAACGGATCGCGGCCGCCTGAATTCGTTCGCACCGGTGGCTTAGCATCACTGCCGTCCTGCGCCTGAGCGGAAATGCCCGCGGTGAATGCCACGGCGAGGGCGCATAGAAACATGACTAACGCACTTTTGAATGTTTTCGCTTGATATTTCATGGTGATGATTTTTCCTGGTTGGCGTTAAGCAAGAGACTTACTTCTTAGGTGGTGCTGCTGCAGGTGGAACCTGGCCAGAGCCGGCAGGCTGTGCGGCAGGGGCGTTCAGTTTCTCCGCAGACACGTAATAGGCTGTTAGATCAAAAGTGGCGTCGACCGTTTTCATTGACGTCTGGTTGTCCACCTGTTTGATCTGAAAGTTACTGATTGAGACGATGCGCTGGTAGTGCGCCAACTGTTCAAAGAAAGAACGCAGCGACGCGAACGAGCTGGTAACACTCACTTCGATCTTCTTGCCGCTGTAGTTCCCTTCCTGCACATCTTCCTTGGGCAAAAATTTCTTGAGCACTAACCCGTTGCCGCGGGCGCGATCCTGGACGCCCTGCAGCACCATCGTTATCTCGCGCTGCTCGGGCAGCAACGCTTTTAACTCTTCGTATTCTTCCTGCCGCGCTTTATAAACCGCGCGAAATTCATTCAACCGCTGAGAAGCGATTTGGGCTTGCGCATTCTTAGGCAGCAACTGAGCAATTTCGTTAGTGAATTGCTGGGTTTCGGCGCGTGTCGGCCGGGTGACCAGATACCAGAAACCGCCATACAGGACTGCTGCGACGCCTACGAACATCGCTAGCCGCAGATACCAGGGCAGTGCTTTAAGATTACCTGTTTTCATCTGTTTAGTTCCTTCCCCGATCGTTTTCGGGATTACCTCGGTAGGTTACTTCTTTAATGCCACCTGGTTTGAGGACGGCGTTCCTGATTGCGCTTGGGGCTTCTTGCCGTAACTGCATTTCACCGTAAACCCAACCACTTCAGGAAGCACTACGGCAGCGGCGCTGGTTGAGACTGCGGCTGCTGTTCCGCTCGGTTGCGCGGTTTCGCGCTGAGTCTCAATATTGAGGTTCGTAAACAAGCCTGACGAGAACTCGAGGCTTTGGCCAAAACGGGTGACTGATGATTCGTTGGGCGAAAGACCCTTGATGGTGAGTTCACCATCCTTCTGCTCCAAACTCTTCAAATACAACCCAGGTACGCCATCGAAACGCGCTTTGATTTCGCGAAGCACCGCGCTCGGACCCTGTTGCGATTCGCGCAGGCTCTTGATAGCGTCGATCCGACTCTGAATTTCCTGCGCCTTCTTTTCCAGTTCTACCTGTTCCTTGTTAACAGCAAGCATCTGTAAGTTGATGGCTCTCTGCTTTTCAAGTTCAACGCGCGCAGTTTCGTGGTTTGACTTTGAGCTAACGTAGTCATAGCCCATGCCCAGGACCAGTAGACCAGATACCGTGATGGCTAACAGGAGGGTTTGCATGCGCGGGCTTGCGACCCGTGCTTCAACCATCGCGGCGCCGGTCGGGCGGTCTGTAATTGATTCAAGCAAATTGATCTTGATCATGCCGTTTCAACTCCTCTCAAGGCGAGACCGACGGCAATTGCCATGTCAGGGACGATCTCTTTCATGTAATCCGGATCAAACTTTCTACCGTCAACCTGGACTTGCCGGAAGGGATCAAATAGTTCGACTGGAATCTCGAAACGCTTCGCAAGATATTCCGGCAGACCGGGAAGCTTTGAACCGCCTCCCGAGACTAGAATCTTCTGGATCGCTTCTTCGCTCTCTTCGGCCGTTGCTCGATAAAAATCCATTGTCTTGCGAATTTCCAGCGCAAGAATGTCGGAAACCGTTTCAATAATTGGTTGTATCGGACGTGGTTCGATGCCTTCTGGAAGCGGGTAGCCCCGCTTTACGGCCTCAGCCTGCTCGAATGTCAAGCCAAGCTCTTTCTGAAGCAAACTGGTGTATTGGCTGCCACCCACCGAAGCGTCGCGTGCGAATACCGAACGCGTGCCGTTCAATATGTTTATGTTCATCGTTGAAGCGCCGATGTTTAGCAACGCCACGACCTCGCCCGCTTTCGGCTGGTAGTTCATCTCGTAACAGTTTTGCAGTGCGAAAGAATCGACGTCGATGACAACTGGCTGTTTGCCGGCCAATTGAATCGCCTGTTTGACGTTAGCGATCTTGTCGCTCTTGCAGGCCGCCATGAGAACGTTAAGCGCGTCTGCGGAACTGCTGGTGACCTGGTAATCAAGGTTCACGTCAGATATATCGAAAGGAATATGTTCTTCCGCGTGCCAGCTGAAAGACTCTTGCAATTCGTCTTCGCTCATCTGCGGAAGCACAATGTTCTTAACGATCACTGAATGCCCGCTGACGCCCGCTGCCACCCTCGAGGTCCTGATTTGGTGCTCGTTGAAAATGCTGTTGATAACGTCGGACACATTATTCAACTCCATTATCTGACCATCGACGATGGTGTCGGCCTGAAGGTT
>JBDTTW010000219.1:0-7424 GCA_039930405.1 bacterium | reverse complement strand
TTTACGATGCTTCGCATGTCTGTTCCGTTCATCGAAGAGAACGATCAAACCCGCGCACGCGCGGAGCACCTCGAAGCTATGCGCGCGCTGGTTGGCAACGTCTATCCCAACAAATTCGAACGCAGTGAAGTGGTGGAGTCCGGCAAGGAAGACACCATCACAGCGGTCGTTGAAAAATATCGCGGCTTTCAACCCCAGGCACCTGCAGGCGAACGCCCTGCTGCTGAGGCAATCGAGCTTGCCAATCAACAATTAAACAAAATCACAGTGCGCCTGGCTGGTCGCATTGCAACACCGCCGCGCGTGATGGGCAAAGCCGCTTTTGTGCATTTGTCCGATGGTGTCAACCGCTTGCAGATTTATGCGAAGCGCGCGGACTTTTCGGGTGTGCGCAACGATTCAAGCAGCGGCGAAGTCGATGGGTGGGAACTTTTCAATCTACTCGATCACGGCGATTTCATTGGCGTCGAAGGTTATTTGTTCATTACAAAAACCGGCGAACTTTCCGTCCACGTGCAGAAACTGCAATTCCTGGCAAAGGCGTTGTTGCCGCTGCCTGACAAGATGCACGGACTCAACGATCCGGAGATCAGACAGCGGCAACGTTATGCGGATCTGATAGCTGGGAGTTTGAAACTCGAACGCGAAGAAGATGAACTGACGCCGCGCGAAGTTTTCGAGCGGCGCGCAAAAGTCGTCGCCGAAATGCGCCGCATCCTTGAAGACCACGGCTACATTGAAGTCGAGACGCCGATGCTGACGCCGCTGGCCACCGGCGCGGCGGCGCGACCGTTCAAGACACATCACAATGCGCTCGACATCGATCTCTACGCGCGTATAGCGCCGGAACTTTATCTGAAGAGATTGGTGGTGGGTGGTTTTGAAAAAGTCTACGAACTCAATCGCAATTTCCGTAACGAAGGCGTTTCAACCCGGCACAATCCGGAGTTCACGATGCTGGAGTTCTACTGGGCGTACGCAGATGTGAACCAGATGATGGACTTCTGCGAAAGCATGCTGCGCGCGGTCGTATTCAAGGCGTTGGGTCATACGCATGTGAAGTTTGGTCAGTACGACCTCGACTTTTCGCAGCCGTTCGAACGTGTCTCAATGAGGAACAGCGTTGCCAAGGTTGTTGGTGAAGAGAACGTCACGCCGGAAAATCTTTTGGAGTTATTTGAAAAGCATGTCGAGCCAAAGCTCATTCAGCCGACGCTAATCTCTGACTTCCCTAAGCCGATCTCGCCTTTGTCCAAAGCTTCCCCGTTGGATCCTACTGTCGCCGAGCGTTTCGAGTTGTACATTGCCGGGATGGAATGCGCCAACGGCTTTTCCGAGTTAAACGATCCGGTCGAGCAGTACGAGCGGTTCAAGGACCAGATGACGCAACGCGAGCGTGGCGATGAAGAAGCGATGGTGATGGACGAAGATTACATCCGCGCGCTGTCCTACGGCATGCCACCCGCTGCCGGTATTGGTATCGGCATCGACCGCTTTGTGATGCTGGTGACGAACCGCCAGTCAATCCGCGACGTGATCCTGTTTCCGCATTTGCGGCCGGAGCGGAAAGCGGGAGACAGCGATCAATCCGGAAAAGAAGTGAGCGAGAAAGAGTGATTAGCGTTTGAGACGAGGTGCAAGGGACCCAGTATCTGAAGTAACAAGCGAAATGATTGTCCCGCCGAAGCCGACGCCCCAGCCATGAGCATTGTCGGCAAAGAAGAGTCTTTCCAGATTGTGTTCCGTCACACTGCGTTCCACTGTCCAGTGCGTGCCGCCGTCCATCGTGTGTAACACAACCCCTTCAGCACCGACGGCCCAACCTTCAGCCGCATCCAGGAATTTCACATCGAATAAATCAGTCACGACGCCTGAGTTTTGCGGCAGCCAGGAACGACCGCCGTTCAGCGTGCGATAGATCGCGCCCCCACTGCCGACGGCCCAGCCCAAACGCTTCTCGACAAATGAAGTGGAATTGAAACGAACGCTGGTCGTGGGCAAGCGCGCCTGTTGCCAGCTCTCGCCACCGTCGGATGTTTGCAGAATGGTCGCTCCCGCTCCGACTAGCCAACCGTTGTTTTCGTTAATGAAATCTCCGCCCAACAGCAGATACCTGGTGGGTGCCTGCAACCTGGTCCAGGTCGTTCCCATGTCGCGAGTGGTAAAGACTGTGCCGGCTTCGCCGAACGCCCAACCGCGACCCGCGCCGGTGAAAATCGCTCGCATGATTCGCGCATCGGGATCGACGCCGCGCATGCTCGCGCGCTGCCACTGTTCGCCCCCGTCGACGGTCTTCATCAAATAAGCGCGCGCTTCAGCACTTGTTTTCAGGTCGTAAATGTTTCGTTCACAAACGATGATGCCGTTTTGATCGTCCGCAAAATAAAGGTCGCGGATTGTATCTTCGGTTGGATGCACCAGACTGGTCCAATGAGTTCCGCCATCGGTTGTTGCCAACAACGTGCCGCGGCTGCCAACTGCCCAGCCGCGATTCTGATCCAGGAAGAAAACGGAATGCAGCCAGGCCAGCGAGCTTGTTCGTTGTCTTTGCCAGGAGCCCGAAGCAAGAGCGGTAGGCAGTAGGCAGTAGGCAGTAAGCAGAAAGACTAAGAAAGTGAACCCTTCAATTCTCCCGCGGCTGTGCCGTCCGATGTGCGGAAGGGCTGTGCCCTTCCGGTATGTCTCGACACCGCTTGGGGCTGCGCCCCTAAATCCCTTAACTCTTGAGTTCATATCGAGCAACCCTGGGGCATAGCCCCAATTTATCTTTGAGCTGTCGGAAGGGCAAAGCCCTTCCGCACATCAGACGGCATAGCCGTGCCGGCGGATATCGCTTCTTTGGCTGGCCCTAAGGCAGCTCCCCCCGCAGAGACTCTCATTAAGGAAAAATTCCGCCGGTAAAGATTCGCGCAAAGCTCAGGATGGGGAACAGGGTCATCACCTTTTGGAAGGTCTTGAACTTGTTGCCGGGTACGATCACCTGATCTCCTGTAACGAGGTAAGTCACATCGGGCGCTTTACCTTTATAGATCGCATTGACGTTCACAGCTATCGGTTTCAGGTTGCCGTCAGCCTGCCGGCGCAATACAACGACCCGGCTGCGATCGCCTGTTTGTAGCACGCCGCCCGCTTCGCCCAGGGCTTCGGTCACGGTCATGCGATGGCTCATCAAACGAATTCCTGGTTGCGCCACGTCGCCAATAACGCTGTAGCGATATGACGACGCCTTATCGAGCGAAACTGAAACCTGCGGATCGATGATGTACTCGTCGTAACTCTTCTTGATGGTTTCGGCCACTTCATCAACAGTCTTACCGTTAACGAAAACTCCGCCGGGGATGAGCGCCAGCGAGATACGTCCGCTTGGCGGAATGATAATTCCCGCTCGCGAATAACGATCCTGGCCGAAGACGCTGACTGAAACCACATCTTCCGGTCCCAGGCGATACGTATTGAAGAAATTGTTGTAGTACGGAACCACCGCTGCTTCTTCCGAAGCTTGTTCGTGCCGATTTGCTTGTGTATCAGCTGGAACATCTGATGATTTATTCGCGGACTTGTTTGCGCTCGATGCCGCCGAGTCGGAAACCAGAACGTCATCGAGTGATGCCGTGGCTTTGTTAGAGTCTGGCTTTGTCATTGCTTCCGAGTCGGAAACCAAAACTTCGTCGAGCGAATCGTTGGTCTTAGGCTTTACGTCCGTTTGTGCCGCCGCAACCTCAGACATGGGTTTCACTTCTGCGGACTCGCTGCCGCGTTTTCCCTGGCGCTTAGCTGGGTCAGGCGTCTTCACTTCGGTAGTCTTATCTTCCGTAGTTTTCGCCGCAAACCGCTGCCGCGTCCTGGTAGATGTCGTATCTGCCTTCGCCACCGCAGGCGTCTGCGCAAAACTCGAAACCGTAGCCGAAAGAAGCAGCACAGCTACCATCAACGCTGCGAAACTTTTTTGCGTCTTCTTCATTTTAACCTCCATGACTCCGAACCCTCGCGGAAACCGCAAACTGAAATTTGTCCGACTTCATCGACCCCGACCAAACAAAATTATCTTTATCGTTTCGAAAAGAATTATTGCGTCCAGCACCAGGCTCTGGTTCTTGATGTAGTAAAGATCGTATTGCAGCTTTTGCCGCGCATCTTCAACTGACGCGCCATAAGGATATTTGATCTGCGCCCAGCCGGTCAGACCCGGCGCAATCAGGTGCCGCTGTTCGTAATAAGGAATTTCTTCCGCAAGTTGCGAAACAAAGTGCGGCCGCTCCGGGCGTGGTCCAACGAAATCCATTTCGCCGCGCAGGATGTTCCAGAACTGCGGAATCTCGTCAATACGCAACTTGCGAATAATTTTGCCGACGCGCGTTGTGCGGTCGTCGTCCTTGCTCGCCCACACCGGACCCGCTTTTTCTGCGTCCACCCGCATCGAGCGAAACTTCATTACGTTAAAAGGCCGGCCGTTCTTTCCAACTCGTTCCTGCCGGTAGAAAATTGGACCCGACGATTCCAGCTTGATGACCACCGCCGTGAACAACGCGATGGGCAGCGACAGTACGCCGCCAAAAAACGCCACCAGCCGGTGCACGACCGTGCGCGCAATGCCGGAAATGCGGGCTTGCCGGCCGCGGCTGGAAAAGATCAGCCACGACGGGCGAATCATGCTCAGCGATACGCGCCCAGTGACTCGTTCGTAAAACGACGCGCCTTCTTCAATGTTTACAGTGCCTGCGAGACTCAATTGCAACAACTCTGCCGTCGGCAGTTGCCCGCGCCGTTCACCCATCGCCACCACAATGCGATCGATATTTTCGCGACGGACTACCGCGTCAAGTTCGGAAGTCAAACCAATTACGCGCGGGTTGATGAGACTCTTGCCCAGCAACTCCGGATCAGTCCCTACAAAGCCTGCGATACGATAGCCAGCGTCGGGACGTTCAAGCATTTCCCTCGCGACTTCCACAGCCAATTCTCCGGAACCAACAATCAAAATCTTTTCCCCAAAATCTGGATGGCCTAGTAACCAATGAATCGAGATGCGCCAGCCGACCATTAGACCGAGCGCCAACGGCAACGCGATGACGGAAATGCCGCGCCCGAGCATCAACTGTGGGAATGCGTAGAACGCGAGCGCCAAGGCAATCCAGGCAAGTCCCAACGCCTGCACCAGTCGCAACACGAGCTCGCGGCGATCGTGCATCACAACAAAATCGTAAAGGTCGAAAAGATAGAACGCCGCCAAGCAAAACAAAGTCGCCAATCCCGCTTTTAGAAAACCCTGCCGCAGCATCAGCTCGTAATAAGAGTCTTCTGTTCCCAAACGCAAATACACCGCGCTAATTATCGCGCCGAAGACTACCGCCGCCTCGGCAAGCAATAACAGAATGGTTCGAGTATTTGCGCGTGATGCTCTCAACTTGCGATTGCCACCTCTTCGTCTTCTGCCAGCTCTGAAACCAAACGCAGTCTTTCTTCTCCAGTCACTCGTGGCTGGCGGTAGTGACGTTGCTGGTAGTAATAAGCGCCGGATTCAAGTTCTTCATCGGCGCGATTCAAAACAACGCCAAGCATTCGTTCGCGCGGCAACTGTTCCAACAACTTGTTGACCATCGCGTAGCGCGTCTTGCCAGCACGAACAACCAGCAGTGCACCGTCGGCGCGACTGATAAGCACGTTAGCATCGGTAAAGATGCCGAGCGGCGGCGCATCGATAATGATGAAGTCAAACAACCGACGAGCTTCAGCAATTACGCCGGCAAAGGTTGGCCCGGACAGCAACTCAGCAACGTCGTCGCGCGCCTGCCCACCCGGCAACAGATAAAGTCCGGCTGGGTCAAGTCGCACGATGGCATCGCGCAAGCGCATTTCGCCACCCAGCACTTCCGAAAGCCCACGCGGCGCGTTGATTGCCAAATAGTCTGTCGCACAGGGTTGACGCAGGTCGCTGTCAATAACCAGCGCCTTGACCCCTTCTGATTGGGCCAGGAGCCAGGCGAGATTCAAGGCAGTTAAGGTCTTGCCTTCACCCATGCCGGCGCTGGTGACAACAAAGGTGCGCATATTTTCGCGCTCACTTGCCTGCAGCACGCGCGTCCGCAAAGAACGAAACTGCTCGCAATAGGCAGAACGCGGTTGAGTGATAGCCACGAGATGAGGCTCGACGCGCGTTGCATCCACGTCATAAGAGACGAGGTTGCTCACGCGCGCCGGCCTTGCAGCGTCCAAGGTTGCCCCAACAGCACCGGATGACTGGCCAGCAGGGAGTGCCGTCCCGCCGGTTGCATACGCAGTGTGCGCAGTGAACGCTGAACTGGTCACCGTGTCTTCCTTACGGTTCAGGATGGAAGAAACGCTGAATAGCTCTTCTTCAACCTGCTGCGCCGTGGGGACGAGGCGGTGGGTGCGGATTTCGCCGCGATAATCTGAACTCGATGGCTGTGGCTCAAAGACAACGGCGGACCCATCAGTGCCGGAGCGTCTTAGTGCGTCGTAAACTCTGCCCATGTGGTTCTCCTGTTTTACAAGTGCGACAGACTTCAGTTTGTCGAACTATCGTTTCCTTCACCCGCGGCCCAAAGTTCCGCGCGGCCGGCTGCTGAAAAAATTCGCGCCGGCAATTCATTGTCCTCAGCCGATTGCAGTCCGCGATCCAGGCGCGGCACCATATCGAAAGTTTCGGCAACTTCCTCGACAATCGCTCGCCCAACAGTCAGCTCACCTGCGGCATATCCTGCAAGCAACGCGTTGTCGCAAAGGTTGTTAATGTTGCGCGGGATTCCTTCGGTGCAGCGATAGATGTAGTCGACGGCTTCGCTGGTGAAGATCTCTGTGCGCTCGGCGCCACTCGCAAGCAGTCGCGACGTGATGTAGCGATCAGTTTCTTCAACACTTGGCAGCGCTTTGATCACACAACGCAGTGCCACGCGCTGTTTCAGTTGCCGCAGATCCGGATAGTTCAAAACATCGCGCAACTCCGGCTGTCCGGTCAAAACAATTTGTAGATGCTTGGCCGTGTCCGATTCAAAGTTGGAAAGCAGGCGAATCTCTTCGAGCACCGCGGGCGATAAGCCCTGCGCTTCATCAATGATTAAGACTGTTCGCAGGCCTCGCGAATGACGCGAGTCGAGCGCCTGGCCCAACGACACCAAGAGCTCCGGCTTCGTTTCCCATTTCTGAACGTCGAGCAGGCTGGCCAGGTGTTGGTAGAACTCAGTCACCGACAGACGCGGGTTGAAGATGTAGGCCACCAGCACGGTGCGATCGAGCCGCTGCATCATCCAGCGCAGGATAGTCGTTTTGCCTGTGCCCACTTCGCCCGTCACCACGATCAAGCCCTTGCCGCTTTCAATGCCGTAATGCAGGTTGGCCATGACTTCCGTGTGCGACGGCGTGAAATAGATGAAGCGCGGATCGGGAGTCAACGCGAATGGCAATTC
>JBDTTW010000218.1:0-7730 GCA_039930405.1 bacterium | reverse complement strand
GCCCATCCCAGACGCTCGACCTTTTTCATCCAAGCCGAAGTCGTTTTCAACCTCGGCATGGTTGACTCGTGGATGACCTTATTTTGCAACACTTGTTTTCATCGTGAAGGTGTGCGATTTACTTCAACTGCTCGATAGAAAAGCTGTCGAGCGAGATTACGCCGAAGATCGGACAGGGCGACGCACTGCATCCCTGGCGCTGAACGCTAAGGACCACAGCGTTGGTGGCTGGCTGAGCAGTAAACTCAAAACTGATTACGTTCCAATTAGTGGTCCCCTTCCAGAGTGGCGGCGACTGGCCCAGGCGTTTGCTATCTCCGGCGTCGGTCACTGTAATGACTGGCAACCCGCCACTAACAACTTCCTGCGAACGCGCGGCGAAATTAATCTTGTAGTGTCGCGCGGGTTCCACCAGGAGCAATTGGGCAACCAGATCTGCTCCGGGATTTGAGTCACCGGCGAACTCAATTCTCAAATTCTTCGAGCCGGTGTGTGGCTGGCTGGAATCCAGGGACACCGTAGCCGCTTGCAAGCGTCGCGGGATGCGCCAGTTAAAGCCCTCTTCATCAAAGCTCAAAGCCGCTTCAAAGCCGCCATCAAATATCTGATGCGGCTGGTTCCCTGTCGTTGTGACGCCATAGGTTCCGCTCCAGAGCTGATAGGCTTCGGCAAAACTTTTCTTCACCAGGAGCTGGTTAATGAAATTGCGCCGCGTGTCATCATCGGTTGACCCTGCAGCTTGAAACTCAAAGATTGCCGCTTCAGGTTTTGTGTGGCTGGAAAAAACCCTTGCCATGGCCATGTGTGCAGCCTTGCTGTTGATTCTGACCATCTGCTGCACGACTTTGGGATCGCCGGCGGAAAGATTCCACGCCAGGTCGACAAAGCCTGGCAATAGTTCCGGGTTACTCAGCGCGGCCTGATTCAAATCGTTAAAGGCTGAATCGTATTGACCAAGTCGCAAAAGAAGATTCCCGCGTTGCCAGCGAGGCAAGGCATAAAACGGCGCTCGCTTGACGGCTTCATCAAAGGCAGCCAGCGCGCCGGCGGTGTTGCCCATTTGGTCGCGGATTAGCCCCAGGTCCACCCAAAGTGAATAATCCGCCGGTCGCAGCGCGATAGCCCGTTCCATTGCAGCCGATTCCGGCAGCGCTTGCGAAATCGCCAGCGTTGCTGCACGGGCGCGATGAGTCTCAGGATCCCTCGGGGCCATTTCGGCCGCCTGCTCTGCTACTGTTGAGTTGCCGGTGCCAAGCGAGTAGCTCACAAAGATTCGCGCCATACCAAGACGCGCGGTCGCGGCAACGACGCATACGCACAAGGCAATGGCGACCAGAAGGAACAGCAAGCGAGTTGCCCCATGCTCAAGAAGTTTAGAGTTCACTTGTTGAAGAAATTTTCGCGGAAAAGGCAACGCAGTCTGCGGCCAGCGAAATGTAATCACTAAAGAAAAAGCGTGCCTGGTCCTTTCGGACGGCACGCTTTTTTCTTTCACCGGACCGTAGTCTTATGGTGTGCTAGGGCTGGGGTTGATTATGAAAGTGGGGGGCGTACCGCCACCAGCAAAAATAAGGCCGCCAGCCAAGAGTCCGCCACCAATAACCGCCGCCAGGATGGTACCGATGCCGACCCCCACCCCTGCTGCGGCCGCGCCTGCGCCCAGCGTACAGAAGTTAAGAGGTGCGCCGCCGCCCTTCTTATTGCTCTCCTGTACTTTCTCTTGTTGTTCGGTATCGATTTGACCTTGAGTGTTCTTCTTGGTCTTAACTACCACGCAGCCAGCCAGTACCTTTACCTTAACCTTACAGGGTTCCGGCTCGGTTCCCGCTGGAGGAGCCGGCGGACACTCAAAGTCCAACACGACCTTGCTGTTCGGCGCGAGATCCACGGTGCCGAGGGGGCCGAGGTCAATCGTCGCGCTGACGCCGTCTGGCGTTTCGATGATGGCGCCCGTCGCGATGCTACCGCCACTGGCGGTACTATTGCCGTTGACCAGGATCGGCCGATTGCCGCTGGTGCTTACTCTGACGATGAGTTGCTGCTGCACAAGCATCGCGTAGGAGGGCGCCACCGTGCTGGCAAAACTCAATTGAATAGAAATTTGGGCCACCGCAAATGCCACAAATACGGCGATTGCTTTCATACTTTTCCGTTGTCTTATGCTCATAGTTAATTGTCCCTTCACTTCGTGACGCACTGGGAAGAACTGATTTTTCGCCCTGAGTGGCCGCAGTCTACAGCGGTTTCTCCATACAGGTCAATCCTTTTTGCGCCGGATTGGGCGGATTCGCCAAGATACACCTCTATAAAGCGCCAAACCACCTCTATTTCTTGACGAACCGCTGATAAAACTCGTCCGCAAGCCGCGGATCAAGCGTTTTTAAAGTGCGATATTCCTCCAGAGCGCCCAGCTTGTTTCCCGTTGCCGTATAAGCCACGGCCAAATTGAAATGGGCCTCTGAATAGCTGGGTTTAAGGGCAATTGCGGCCTTAAAGGACGTGACTGCCTCCTGATAACGTTTAGTCCTGACATAGAGCTTGCCCAGGTTGTTCTGGGTTTCAGCGCTCGCCGGACGCAAGGAAAGTGTCTTCACATAAGCCGCAATCGCCTGGTCAAAGTCGCCGGTTTGATAAGCCGCCGCTCCGAGATTGTTATAGGCATCGACGAAATCTGGCCTTAGCTCGATCGCTCTTTGGAAAGCCGGGATTGCTTCTTTGAATTGCCGCTGATTGAAGTAAGCCGTTCCCAGATTGTAATAAGCTTCGGGAAAGTCTGGCCGTTGCTCCAACGCCTTTTTGATATTTTCAATGGCCCCCGGGTAATCACCGAGCTTATTCAAGATCAAGCCGAGATTATTTAGCGCCTTGGGATAGTTCGGACGCAGACGTAACGCTTCTTTGTAAGCAGTTACTGCTTTTTGATAATACTCCTGAGCTTCGGCTTTCTCGCTGTGCTCCGCAATTTGCGCATAAGCGTAACCAAGATTGTTATGCGCCACGGGGTTGTCAGACTGCAAACGAATCGCTTCCTGCAACTCGGTGGCGGCCGGTCGCGGTTCGTTCATAGCAATCAGCAAACTACCCAAATTCGTCCGTGCCTCGGCATAGTCAGGTTTCAAGCGGATCGCTTCGCGGTATGCCTTGGTCGCTTCTGGAAACTTGCCCAACATGTAATAAGCGTTGCCGAGATTATATTGGACTTCGGCAGACTCTCGATTGGCGCTCGCCGCTTGTAAGAACTTCTCCAGCGCGTTGCTGTATTGCTCGGTGATGTAATATGCGGCGCCGAGATTGTTAAGCGCTTCCGGATCACTTGGCTTAATTCGCAGCGAATTGCTGAATGCTTCGATTGCCTCTTTATAGCTGCCACTCTTGAAAAGACTAGCGCCGAGGTTGTTGTAAGCCACAGCATCATTTGGTTTCAGCTTAACGGTTTTCTGCAACGCCTCGATTGATTTAACCTCGAGGTTCAGTCGATCGTAAGCAAAACCCAAATTGCTGAACGCAGCCGCATTGTCAGGTTGCAGCAGGACAACCTCTTCATACGCCTTAGCTGCTTCAGCATATTGGTTGAGACCCAGATAAGTATCGCCGAGCGCGTTCAATGCTTCCGGCCAATCAGGTTTATGTCGAACCGCTTCTTTAAATGCTGCTAACGCATCCGCTTGTTTTTCAGTGGCGGCATAAGCGATGCCGATGTTGAAAAAGGCGTCTGCATCATCAGGCTTGGCCGCGACGGCTTTCTTAAACGCTTCGAGGGCTTCGGTATTCTTGCTGGTGCTGAAGTAAGCAGCGCCGAGGTTGTTGTAAATTGTCGCGTCTTTGGGGGCGTGCTTGGCGGCGTTCAGGTACGCCTCAATCGCATGTGCAAAGTCGCCGAGATCGTAGTAAGTATTTCCCTGGGCTTTAAAGGCCTCGGCCTGATCCGCATCTGACAACTTCGCATCTACGACCTCAGGCTCGCCCGGTTGCGGACGAGGTCGTCTGCGATCAGGGGTGTTCCGCGCAACTTCAGGGCGCGGAGGTCTTGGTTGACGCCTGACCACCAACATTGACGCACCACCGACAATGTCGCGCACGCGCTGCGGTCGCTTAAACACGATGGCCGCACCACCCATTATGTCCTGACCCTGAAACGCACTGGCGCCCCCGGATTGGGGAACCATAACGCTGGCGAACGCTGAGCCAAAAGAAAACGCCAACAACAGCGACACCGAACGATTGAGTGATACGGATCTAATCATGATTCGCGAATAGCGTCTGTGTGCCATGGTTGTTCTGATGTAGCAATCACGATCAGCGTTGTGAACACAAGTGCGTTTACGATCATATGCAGGCCAAAATCTACGATACTATGGACCGCCACGCTTGCGATGCCGATGGTGGCCCCTAAACAGGCCGCCCGTCGGACGCGATGATGCGACCGAAGATTCGTCTTGATTTTCTTTCCGACCGCAGTCAGGAACCAAATTCCAATAGCAATTCCCACCAGGCCACCGCTCGCCAGCAGCTCGAGGTAATCGCTGTGGGCTTCCTGAGGCGCGAAAGTCCCCGCGGCATCATGAAATTCCGGCACCGCCACCCAGTAGGCTCCCATGCCCACGCCCAGTACAGGATGAGCAGCAATTATTTTATAGGTCAAGGTCCAGATCTCGTTTCTACTGACTCCCTGACGCAACTCGGAAGGAGCCGCAGAAAAATCGGCGCTTGTCGCTTCAATGCGCGACGCCAAATGCTCGCCGCCGAGATAAAGTGTCCCAAAAACAACACCGAACACCAAAACTAGAAACAGCCCGATGCGCACGGATCTGGATCTAAGCAGATCTAATATTCGGGACTGCGACTCGCCAACCTCCCGATTCTGCAAAAGCCCACTTAGGAGAAATGCGGCGACCAGAATTTCCGCCAGCATCGCAATCAAGCCCCCTCTGGATCCGGAAAGTACCAGCGCAGTCCAAATGGGTAAAAGCATCGCGAAATACGCCAATACCTGCTCTCTTCTTACGCCTCCGCCGAGAATCAGCCCGAGAATCAAACCCAGCGCCATCTCCATCAGAAAGGCAAAATGGTTACGATTAATAAACTGGCCATAGCCCTGCTCCAGGTGAAGCAATGGCAAAACAAAGCCGGTGTCATGCTGTGTGGTCTGCCGCACTATTCCAAAGATTGCACTCGCCACTGCAATAGCGATGACCAGATGAATTACCAGCCGCAGACGCCGCACTGTTGTGAGATAGCGAAAGAGAAAAATACCGAACAATCCGATAGCCGAAAGCTGAAGAGCAAAGAAACGTGTCTCATAGGAATCGAGACTGACGGTTCGCGAAGCCGGCGACGCAATACTTGGAAGTTGTAATTTCCCGAGTGAAATAGTTTGCAGAAAAGAGAAGACTACCAGTGCAGCGATCGGCAGAATTATGGACCGGCCGTTCGTCATCCAGGCGTTGCTGAGAAAACCGTCAATCGACCAAAGAATGGCCAGCGAGAAAACAGCGCATATAAAGAATGCCTTCCACCAGACCTCAGCGGTCCCATAGGGAATGGCCGTAAAGACCGTTAGAACCAGAAGCAGGACAAAAACCAGAGTGCCGGCGACTCGGGCAATCCTAATTCTGGGCGAATCTAAATCCTCCGGAACCGCTCCCGCGTGGTTAGTCGGCAACATTAACTGATAACTTTTCTGGTTCTGGCACCAAGCCGAATCTGCCCGGAGCTGAGATTCTTCTCAAACCCTTGCAGCACCCGTTCCGTAGCGCCAGACAATTCAGTCCTGAACCAGCCGGTCAAATAACTTGTGTCGAGTAAGAGAGGGGTGCTGCCAAGCGGTCGGTAGAGATTCATCCAGCCCCAGTCGCCATTGTCGGTTGAGAGCGGAAGGCGGAAGCACCAAAAATCACTATTGCCAAGCGCCTCCGGCGTTCGTGTATCCCGCCTCCATGACCAGGCAATGCGACCATTGCGAAATTCAATCGGCTGCACGGGGCCCGTGTGTTCGGCCGCCTTGAAAGCACGAAGATTAGCCTCCGCACGGTCTGCCCGGCCCAGCTGCATGTTCGCGAAAGCAAACTCTTCAGACTCAAGCATGTGACTGATCGCGTCGAATAGTTCGTTCAAGTTCGAGGCTTTCGACAAGGCCACGCTTGCGCGTCGCACTCGTATGTTATTCGCTACACGCACTCGTCGATCCCCGACTGTTCGTTTGACGCCTGCCCTTAGTTCGTCCACCTCGTGGTAGCGCAGGTGGCCTACAGCGACGATCACGGCTACGGCAATTACAAACAGGACCAGACCAGTTACGGGGGTGGAGGTTTTAGTGGAGAGCGCCGCTAACAAGCCGAAAACTGCGCAGACTGCGTAGAGTATCAGGACAACGCGGCGTTGCGACCAGCCGCGGGCCAAAAGCATATGATGTATGTGTTCGCCGTCACCCTGGAACAGAGGCCGACCGCTAATCAGGCGTCGCGCCATTGTTATACTGGTATCGACTACCGGCAGGCCAAATGCGAGCAGCGGCGTGATCACAGCTACTGCGGTTGTTGCCTTCTGCGCACCGGCCACCGACAACGCGGCCAACAGGAAGCCCACAAAAAGCGCGCCCGAGTCACCCAGGAAAATGGATGCGGGATTAAAGTTGTAACGCAGGAAACCGGTCAACGCTCCGCACAAGACCAGGGTCACCACAACCATTAGCGGGTTATCTCCGGCCAGAGAGACAACCAGAATAACCAGCGATGCGAACAGCGCCGCGCCAGTGGCCAAACCATCCATGCCGTCAATCAGGTTAAAGGCGTTTGAGATTCCTACCAGCCAAAAGACGGTGATAAAGAAGCCCAGTACCGGATGAAAATGAATATCAGCGACGAAAGGGATGGCAAGCACTTCAATCCTTCCGCCCATCGCATAAAACAAAGAGGCAATCAACCCGAGCATCAGGAATTTTACAGCCGCATTTGTTCCGCGAAGGTCGTCATAAACACCGAGTAACAGGACCAGCGCCGCGGGTATCAGGACGATGAACATTTGCCTGGTATGGGGCCGCAGAGATTCCGTTAACAGATTTGAGAAGAGAGGTAAGGTGGCGAGCGCCAAACCGCAGGCCGCAAAAATCGCTATCCCGCCGAGGCGCGGGACTGCACTGGTGTGCACCCGACGGCTGTCGACAGGAACGTCGAGCAGTTTGAAGCGCTCGCACAAACGGCGAATCAGCGGTGTGATGACTAACGACGAAAATGCTGCGATCAGAAAAAGGGCGAAATAGGATTTCAAGGGGGCGACCTCGTTACTCTGTGGGAGTTTTATTTCGGGAGTTGAATTCCTTCAGTTCAAACGACCGGCCAACAGTTGACCATCGCTTATTGGTTTTTCTAAGGCAGCCTCAGCCGGCTTCTGTGACTCTAGTAAACTTATCATTCGTGGTAACAATATTTGTCTGGAAAATGCGGCGGCAAGTTCAGGTACCGTTCGCTGTTTACGTTCCAAGCTTGCCTTGAGCTGCTCCATTATAACTTGGACTACCATCCGGGCGTCACCCGTCTCTGCCGCATATGCCGGGTGGCCAATATCGAGTTGGCCCGCTACTTCGCTGACATGACTCTGTTTCGGCCCAATATAGAGAAAAGGACTACCGACCCTCAATATATTATAAAGTTTGCATGGATGCACAATTCCAACAAAAACGTCACCCATGACCACTATGTGGAGGTCCGCCGCTGAAAGAGACGCTGAGAGCT
>JBDTTW010000217.1:0-3672 GCA_039930405.1 bacterium | reverse complement strand
CGCGCCCTCGGCGTCCGTCGTCGGCGCCATCAGGCAACAGGAAGGCAACCGCAGCGGCAGCGCGATGCTGATCGTTGCCGATCCGGTTTTCAATTCCAAAGACACACGCGCGCGCACCGCAATGTCGTCGCCAAACGCAGAAACGCGTGGCCTGGGAATTCAAAGCGCGCTTGCGGATGTTGCCGGCGCCGACGCCGCGACGTCCGCCGAGTCAACCAAGATGGAAGGGTTGCCGTTGGCGCGACTCGCCGGCACACGCGCCGAGGCTGAACAGATTGTGAAACTCGCCAAAGCGTCGGGAACGCAGGCCGATGTTTGGCTGGACCTTGAGGCCAGCGAAGACAACGTCGACACGCGCGACATCACTAAATATCGCATCGTGCATGTTGCTACCCACGGCTTGTTGAATGCTGAGCGGCCGCAGTTTACCGGCCTGGTCCTGTCGCTGGTTGGCAACAAAACCGAAGATGGTTTTTTGCGGACTGACGAAGTCTTCAATCTGAAACTGGGTTCGCCGCTGGTGATGCTCTCCGCGTGTGAGACCGGATTGGGAAAAGAGAAGCGCGGCGAAGGCGTGATGGGCCTGACCCGCGCGTTCATATACGCCGGGGCGCCAACGGTCGGCGTCAGTCTGTGGTCCGTTGCTGACAAGTCGACCGCGGATTTGATGACTGACTTTTACAAGAGATTGCTGGCGTCGAAGACTGCCTCACCGGCAACTGCCATGCGCGAAGCACAGCTTGCTATGATCTCAGGCAAGAAATACAGCGCGCCATTCTATTGGGCGCCCTTCGTGCTCGTCGGCGACTGGCGCTAACGATCGTGAATCGTGAATCGTGAGAAGAGGGCTGGCTCCATTTGGAGTGCGCTGGCTTGACAGCGCTTTGCGGCGCGGCGGCTTGACGCCGATTTGCTTATGCGAAGGAGTCGACGGTTTATTTAATGGGACCCCTGGGGTGACTAAAAAGCGGCGTCAAGCCGCCGCAGTCCAAAATATCCGCGTTGCTCCGGCCAATCCTCTTCACAAATATTTCTTTGCACCCTCAAGCGAATCGTGCTACAAGGCGCTCCAATAAATTAAGTTAACCTGATTGGCGGTACAGAGAGAACGCATGCAAAGCACCCCCGCAATCAAACGCAGACGCCGAGAGCGCTGGTTCTACATTTCGATGTCCATCGCAGCCGTGATCACCGTGTTCGCGGGCTTTGCGCCGACCTATTACCTGCGACCTTACTTCAATACCGCGCCTCTGATGCCGTTGCTTCATTTGCACGGAATCGTTTTCACCTCGTGGCTCGCGCTTTTCCTGACCCAGACCACGCTGGTCGCCGCGCATCGCACCGATATTCATCGCCGCCTGGGAATTCTGGGCGGAGTTATCGCGGCACTGATGATTGTGATCGGCCCCACCACCGCTGTCATCAGGGCAAGCCAGGGTGCGACTCCGGTCCCGGGCGTATCGCCGCTGTCTTTCCTGGTCATTCCCCTCGGCGACATGTTTGTCTTCGCACTATTAGTCAGCGCCGGCTTCTATTACCGGCGCCGGCCCGATGTCCACAAAAGACTGATGATGCTCGCAACCATTTCGATTTTGGCGGCAGCGATAGCCCGATTGCCTTTCGCGATTATGCAGGCGGGTCCGCCGGCTTTCTTTGGCATTACAGATGTGTTTGTGCTTGCGTGCATTATCTACGATCTGATTACGCTAAAGCGCGTGCATCGCGCCACCGCGTTGGGGGCCTTACTGATCATCGCTTCGCAACCACTGCGACTCATGCTCGGAGGGACCCATGTGTGGCTCGCGTTCGCGGGTTGGCTGACGCATTTTGCTCGATAATTTTTGCCGGTCGCGGCTTTGCCGCCTTCCGTGCGGTAAGGCTCTGCCTTACCTGGCGATGCACCCAAAGAACATTCGCGAGGCTTAGCCTCGCGAAGCCGTTTCAATGAGGCTGGCCGGAAAGGCATAGCCTTTCCGCACGGAAGGCAGCATAGCTGCTTGACATGGCATTGCCCGAAATTTGCCATTCACGATTCACGATTTTAAGTTTCACGACTCACGTCTTTTGGTTGACAAGTGGCCATCCGCTGGCATACAAGCGGCTTGCTTTTCCACCTTCCAACAATTAGGGAGTCTCCCAATGAAGAAAATAACTCTGCTTACCATTCTCATCTGCTGTTCTTTGGGATTTGTACAGCGAGCACAGGCCCAGGACAACTACACTGAGGGTCCGGTATGGGAAATCAATTATTACCGCACCAAGCCGGGCAAGTTTGACGATTATCTGAAGTACCTGCGAGCAAACTACGCAAAGAGCATCGCGAAACAGAAACAGGCCGGCATCATTCTGGACAGCAAGGTGCTGCTGAATCCTGCCGTAAACGGCCCTGACGATTGGGATATCGCCATATGCTATCTCTATTCCGACTTTGGTCGCCTTAACTATAACCAGGCCACCGAGGATCAGATGCAGAAGATTACCGCGGAAATCTCTGGCGAAAGAAACAAGGAGAAGCGGGACGCTAAGAACGACGCTAACCGGTTCCCACTGCGCGACTTTATTCGCACCCGTTATCTGCGCGAGATCACGCTCAAACCTTAGTCGAGAACTGTAAACCGGGACCGGGAACCGAAAACTGTAAGCTGTAAGCGGTGAATTATCTGTGAATGGCGAATCGTGAATCGTAAAACGGTTCCCGGTTCACGCCGTACGGTTCCCGGCTCACTGTTCTCGGTTCACTTCTAAAAGGAGGCTCAATGAAAAGAATCATTGTTGTGGCTTTAGTAACTTTCGCAGCCGCGTCGATCGCTGCCGGACAATGTGGGCCGGGAAAGAGAATGCCTGCCAATCCCACGGTCGAAGCCATCAAGCGATTGGAAGTCGAGCGCAATAAGGCTTTGGTAGCCGCGGACGTGGCAACTATTGACCGGCTTTATTCCGCAGACTACACCTCTTCGGTGGACAACACCTCCAGAACTAAGACCGAGGTACTGGCCGACTTGAAGTCAGGTGCCCTGAAACTTGCTGCGAGTAGTAACGAGGAAACTTATGTTCGCGTCTATGGCAATGCGGCTGTAGTGACCGGCAAGTCCACATTGAAACGGAACGATCGCGGCACGGAAACTAATGGCCAGGTCTACTTCACGCGCGTTTGGGTCAAGCAGATAGGCGGCTGGCGGCTCGTCGCCAATCATGCATCCAGCGTCACACCGTGAGCAGTGGGCCACAAAGCCGTGCATCGTAAATCGTGAAGCCTTAACCGTGAAGCGACGGAATGCCGTTGGCTGTTTTAAGTTTTCTTTTCCCGGTTCACTGCTCCCGCCTCCGGCTGTTTGCTGTCTACTGTTTGCTGTATGCTTCTTTCCATGAACACGCACGCAGCTCGAACGGCGCTGAACCAGGATCCGGAACTTCGGCAGTGGGTGGAAAGTTGGCTAAAGGACAAAGAACGAAACGCCAACCAAAGTCTGACTGAAGAAGAATTTGAGAAGCACTGGCGGTACGTTCGTGCCGAGCGAATGCACGAAGGCGCGCTGGAAGCACTCAGCGCGCGGGAACAGTGAACCGGGAACCGAGAAACGTAAACGGTGAACAGGAAACATTAAACCGTAAACAGTAAACAGCAAACAGCAAACAGCAAACAGTAAACAGCAAACAGTAAACAGCAAACAG
>JBDTTW010000216.1:0-1670 GCA_039930405.1 bacterium | reverse complement strand
AACCAGGCAGTGCGTCTTGCGGGTGAGATAAAGCCCTTGCGGCCACAAAATAAACTAAAAAGGCCGCTTTCCTGCGAAACCCTACGCTTTGACTTGGTTCTGTTCGAACTCTCTTGTCAATTAACGGTGTGAAATTACACTGAAACTTCGTGACATGTCAAGCACAATAGCAAATCTTTTGTAACAATTTTCGCCTGTTGCCGAAAACTGCCTACCTCTAATGGCCTTCTCGCGCTTGTAACAGGCGTACAGCCTGACGTCGCACGGCTTCCGAGACATTGCGATTCTGCGAGAGATGTTGCAGGTCTTTGGTGCGGATTCGAGGCAGTGTGCTAATAACCGTAGGAATTGGCGCACGCGGATTGCGCACCAGGTTATGAATGATGGTATACGACCGTGCCCAGGCGCGATTCGTTCCAACCAGTCGCAGTACTTCCTCTGCAACAGTTCGCATGGTGGCGATGTTTTCCACCTCCTGATCGGTGACGCGGGGATTATTGATTACCGCAGTCGCCACTACCTTATTTGAGTCGCGAATCAGAATGCTGCGCGCCTCGCGATCGCCCTTCATCGCCAGCTTCATTCGATCCTTGACGTTCATGAACATGATGCGACGAATTAATGTGACCCGCTCAGCCGGCACTTCGCCCATTTCGATCCGCTCGTATTCGACGACTCGCTTAAAGTTTGCGGCATGCTCCTCGGCAGTCTCATCGGCCAACTCCTCATAGCGCTCAGCAGGAAGCCACGAGTGATCCAGATCGGCATCGGAAACCTCGATATGTTCCGCTATTAACCACGCATCGTCGGCGCTCAGTCCTCGCAGTTCGGCGCTTTCGAAAAATTCAGCCGCCGCATTCTTGCCGCGGGCACGCAACTCGTGCGCAATTTGTTGAGCGCCGCGCTCCTTTTCAAAGAACTCGCGTCTGGTTTCCTGGGCGCGGCGTTCTGCTTCGGTGGAGCGCGCGGAATTGGAAAGAATCGCGTCAATGATTTCCGGCAAACGTACGAGGCGCTGCTGATTGACTGCAATCAATTCCAGTATTGCGGCGTCAGTGGTCAAGGAAGCCACATTGGCTACCGCGCGATCCGGCGTGCGGTTATTGAGTACGATCGCTTCCTGAAGTTTCCGCTCAGCGCCGGCAACAGTAGCAAGGTAATCAAGCACCAACGGCGCGGTATCGGCGGCTTTGGCAGCGATCAGAATGTCGTCCGAGGTTTGCGACTGCAGAGTTTCTTCAGCGGCCGCGGCGAGCTCGGCGTCATCCGATTGTCTGAGTGCCACCAAAACCTCAAACAAATCCGCCTGCGGTAGCGGCAACAGACCAGATGCGGCAGCAAGACGCGCAGTCTGAGGCGCAGTGCCGCCAATGATTGCGCGGACGGTCGGATTTGTGGATGTTATTTCAGTGCTCAAGGCGGGATGGACCGGGGACGCTAATACTCAGATCTGTTTTCGATTTTCCTAACGCAAACACCAGATAGAGTTTACCTGAAAAGAATTGCGAGAGGCCTAAAATAAATTAAAGTTGCATTCCAGTTGAACGTACATCGAGACTGACTGACCGTTTTGGGCGGAATCGACTAGCGCCAGAAGTTGAAAGCAAAGGGCGAGGCTGAAAAAGTGCGAAACTCTAAGGCAAGGGTTCTTCATTTGGTCCGGTTAGGCC
>JBDTTW010000215.1:0-2847 GCA_039930405.1 bacterium | reverse complement strand
GCGCGATTCGCGGCGACGACATCGCGATGATTTTTCAGGATCCGATGACGTCGCTGAATCCTGTTTTCACTGTCGGCGAGCAGATTGCTGAAGCGCTTCGCTTGCATCGCAAACTTTCGCACAAAGCGGCGCGAGAAGCGGCCATCGAAGCGATGCGCGAAGTCTCGATTCCTGATCCGGCGCGGCGCATTAAGGACTATCCGCATCAACTTTCGGGCGGCATGCGCCAGCGGGTGATGATTGCGATGGCGCTCGCGTGTGATCCAAAACTTTTGATCGCTGATGAGCCCACCACGGCGTTGGACGTCACCATTCAGGCGCAGATTCTCGAGTTGCTTGATGAATTAAGAAAGAACCGTGAGTTGGCGGTGCTGTTGATAACTCACGATCTTGGCGTAGTTGCTGAGGTTGCTGACCGAGTTGCGGTAATGTACACCGGCCGCATCGTTGAAGAGTCGCCGGTTGAAGAATTGTTCGCGCGTCCGCGGCATCCGTATACCGAAGGCCTGTTGCGTTCAGTTCCGAAACTCACGACCGCTGCCGCTGCGAAAGCTGAACGGCTGGAGACTATTGAAGGTACGGTGCCAAGTCCAACTGATCTGCCCCCCGGTTGTCATTTCGCGCCGCGCTGTCCGTATCGCCTGCCGCGCTGCACGACCGAAGAGATTCCGCTTTACGACCTCGAAGGCGGAGTCGAAGTGCGTTGCGTATTGTTTGATCTGGCTGCGGCAGTGGCGGCGGACCATCAGAACGTATCCGCAGATTACGCAGATGCCACAGATTAGGTAAAAGATAAAACGTGAAGACTGTAGGATGTCTGCCTTTTTCGTAGTCAAGCTCAAAGAACAAATACTCGTCGTAGCTGTTGAGCAAAATCGGCGTAATCGGTGTAATCTGCGGATGTTTCTTAGTAAATGAACAACAACCATCAAGAGCTTGTTAGAGTGCGCGGGCTGGTAAAGCATTTTCCTGTGGAGGGCAGCGACGATGTGGTGCGCGCGGTCGATGGCGTCTCGTTTGAGATATTTCGTGGCGAAACGTTGGGCCTGGTGGGCGAGTCCGGCTGTGGCAAATCAACTGTTGGCCGGTGTCTGCTGCGTTTAATTGAGCCGACTGCCGGCGAGATTACGTTTGAAGGCCGCGATGTCGTTTCCCTCGGAAAACAGGAACTGCGTGAGTTGCGCCGCGAGATGCAGATTGTATTTCAGGATCCTTACGCTTCACTAAACCCGCGCATGAAAGTTGGCAGCATCGTTGGCGAGCCGCTGGTCATTCACAACATCGGCACAAAGAAAGAACGGCGCGAGCGTGTAGCGGAACTCCTAAAGCGGGTCGGGTTGAACCCTGATTACAGCAAGCGTTACGCGCACGAGTTTTCCGGCGGACAGCGGCAACGCATCGGCGTTGCACGTACCCTGGCGCTCAATCCCAAACTGATTGTGGCGGACGAACCGGTTTCGGCGCTCGATGTTTCAGTGCAAGCGCAGGTAGTCAACCTGCTTCAGGACCTGCAAAAGGAATTCAACCTTGCCTATCTTTTCATTTCGCATGGCCTGGCGGTAGTCGAACATATCTCAAGCCGGGTCGCGGTAATGTATCTCGGGCGCATTGTTGAGACCGCCACAGCCGCAGATCTTTACGCGCAGGCGCTGCACCCCTATACGAAGGCACTGCTGTCTGCCATCCCCATTCCCGATCCAAAACACAAACGCGAGCGCATTGTATTGGGCGGGGATGTGCCGACACCGATCAATCCACCGTCTGGTTGCCGATTTCGCACGCGTTGTCCGATTGCTATTGACGAGTGTGCGCGCATCGATCCAGAGTTGCGCGAAGTTTTGCCGGGACACAGCGTCGCCTGCATTCGCGTCCCCGGTTGGGATCAAGCTTCTCCGCAGATTTCGCAGATTTCGCAGATTCAAAGCCAACTCGAAAGCAGCTAGGATCCGCCGAAGAAATGTTCCTATCTTTCTTGTCCAAATCTGTGAAATCTGCGTAATCTGTGGATGAAACAATGTTCCTGGCCCGGACGTATCTCTGCCGAAACTTTTTCTTACGCGGACGGAAACTTCTCCCCGTCCTCTAACACAAACGGAGGATTAAAAATGAGCGACCCCAACAGCAACGACTTTGTGCCACCACCGCCGCCAGCGGCGCCGGTTTCCGAGACTTCCGACGCGGCGGCAGTGTCGACAGGGCAAACCCTAACCAGCATCTTCTTTGAGCCCAGCCGCGTATTTGAATCTTTGCGCGAGCGTCCGCGTTTTCTCGCCGCCGCGATCGTCTGCACGATAGCGTTGCTCGCGTTCACTACTCTGTTCTTTCAGCGGGTCGGCTATGAACGGATGATTACCGAAGCGATCGAAAGCTCCCCGCGCGCTGAGCAAATGACTCCCGAGCAAAAAGAGCAGGCGATCCGTGTGCAGACCGGCCCGGTGGTGAAGGCCATCTACTACTGCTCGCCGATCATTGTGGTGGCACTCATCATCGCAGTCGGCGCGGCCTTGTACCTGCTTGGCTCAATGTTGATGGGTCGCCAGCTGCGCTACAAACAGGCGCTGTCAGTTTGGACCTACTCGGCTATGCCGCCGATAGTTGTCTCAATGCTTTTGAATATCGTGCTGCTGTTTCTAAAGTCGCCGGACGATTACGACATCGTGCATGCGTCGCGACGCGGGCTGGTCCAGGCAAACCTCGGATTATTGATTGACGCAAAGGCAGCCCCGGTAATGGGAACCTTCTTAAGTTCGCTCGACCTGTTCGCCTTTTACGGCTTGTTTCTGGCGGCTTTGGGATTGAAGAAAGTTGGAAAGATGTCTTCAGGCGCTGCCTGGGGAATCGTGCTGA
>JBDTTW010000214.1:0-11999 GCA_039930405.1 bacterium | reverse complement strand
GAATTCGCATGGCCGTGGTGCGTGCCGGACGCGGCGCGTTATCACTCTACAAAGTTCGCCGGAGCTTCAAATCGTTTACCCTGCTTGATGTCGAACTGAAGACTGGCCGCACGCATCAGATTCGCGTGCATCTCTCCTGGCTCAAGCATCCGGTTGTTGGCGACGAAGTCTATGGCGGCGGCCGCGACAAAACCGCTCAGGACGTCAGGCTGCGAGCGGCGATTCGCAAAATGCACCGGCAGTTTCTGCATGCTGAACGGCTCGGGTTCCGCCATCCTACGACCGGCGAATCGCTGCAGTTTGTTGCCCCGTTGCCGGAAGAGCTAGCCAGGTTGCTGGCTGAATTGGACGCCGCCGCCGGTACGAATTAGGATGGAAAGGCTGGTTTGCGCGGCGAGTCGTTTCTTTGCTTGCCTAGTGATTGTTGAGGGCAACTAGCGCTGACAGGCAGGGCATCAAAGCGCCGTCTCCAACCGATCGAACGTCATTGATTATCCCCAAAACACATAACATGACACTGTTTCGTTTTTCATTTTTTGGGCGGCTCGCGCTGCTTGTTTCATTCTTAATGGTTTCAGGGTTGGCACAGGCGCAAAAGCCTAAGCCGACCCCGACGCCGCCGCGAGATGATGACCAGGAAGCACCAATCACCACGTTCATTCGACGCGTGCGTTTGCCGATTACGGTGATGGACAAGAAGGGTCAATTCGTTCCCGGACTCACCAGGGATGACTTTTTGATCCTGGAGGATAAGGTGCCGCAGCAAGTCGAGACGTTCTCGGATGATCTTGGCGAAGCGCTGCCGCTTTACGTCGTGGTATTGATGGACACATCCCCCTCCACTGCCGGGAAGTTAAAGTTTGAGCAGGAATCGGCGATGAATTTTATCCATACCGTCGTTAGACCGCGCCGCGACCGGGTGTTGTTTGCGACCTTTGATCACGAGATTAATTTGCGCCAGGACTTTACCGACAAACTCGATCTGTTGGACAAGGCTGTCGACGGCGTTAAGGGCCTGGGAAATCAAACGGCGCTGTTTGATGCTATCTGGCAATTTTGTGATGAAAAACTGAGATCCGTTGCCGGCCGGCGCGTGATGGTAGTTGTCACCGACGGCGAGGACACTTTCAGCCGCGCCAACATTCGCGACGCGGTCGACATCGCGCAGCGCACCGAAACCACAATTTACACAATCTCAACCAAGGCGGGATTTCTTTCAACTGTACCGGGAGTGGAAGCCGGCCAGGTTAAGGATCGCAAGGATCGTGACCTGGCCACGTTGGCCGAGGAAACCGGCGGTGTCGCTTTTTTTACCGGCGACATGCTTTCGCTCGAACGCTCGTTCACGAAAATATCGAAAGAGTTGCGCGCTCAATACCTGCTGACTTACAAACCGCAGAATGACCGTTACGACGGCAGCTTTCGAAAGATTCAGGTCAAACTTGCCGCCGGGCGCGGTGATTTAAAAGTAAGAACTAAACAGGGCTACAAGGCTATCGCCGATAGCGTCAGGCCCTAAGAAGGCATGAAGATGTTTAATCAAGGATTGGGAAAATCAAGTTTGACGTTGGCGTTTCTGGTTGCCTTGTCGGCGGCTGCGATGATTGCTAATCGATCATTCGCCCAGACGCCCAGCGGCGCCGCCGCGGAGAAGTCGAGAAGCAGGCGTGCGTCCGAGGTAGCCTCGCCTACGCCGCCGGTAAACCCAAAGCAAGACCTGCCGGGGGA
Organism: bacterium; assembly: GCA_039930405.1. Classification (GTDB taxonomy): domain Bacteria; phylum Acidobacteriota; class Blastocatellia; order Pyrinomonadales; family Pyrinomonadaceae; genus PSRF01. Next base: position 10,271 of record JBDTTW010000214.1, on the reverse strand, counting down.
AACAGACGACGTTGTGCGCGTCGAGACGAATCTCACAAATATCTTTTTTACCGCCGCGGACAGCAATAAGCGTTTCGTCAATACGCTGAACAAGGAAAACATCCGCATCACGGAAGACGGCCAGCCGCAGGAAATTTTCACTTTTCAAACGAACGTCGACTTGCCTTTGTCAATCGGCATCCTCATCGACACGAGCCGCTCGGAAGAACGTACGCTGCCGGATGAAAAAGAGGCCGCCCGCTCATTTCTGCAAGCGGTCATGCGTCCCGATAAAGACGAAGCAGCAGTTGTTTCTTTCACCGGCGACGTAACGCTGGAACAGGGTTTCACCGGCAACGTCGATCGCTTGCGCAAGGCGATTGATCGCGTAGAGTTTATACCGCCATCAGGTTACATCGGCGGCGGAGTAGTCGTCGGTGGTACGCCTCCCATCTCAGGCTCAAATCAAATGCTGGCTGGTTCGACAGCCATCTGGGATGCGGTCTGGGCCACCTCCAACGAACTGCTGTCCGATTCGGCGGCGGAAAACACGCGCCGCACGATCATTCTGCTTACTGATGGTTACGACACGATTAGCCAGATGAAGATGAGCCAGGCGATTGAACGCGCGCAAAAAGCGGATGCGCTCATTTATGCCATCGGCATTGGAGATACGTATCAGGGTGGAGTTGATGCCGGCTCGTTGAAGAAAATTGCCGAGCAAACCGGCGGCCGCGCTTACTTCCCCCGCAACGAACGAGAGCTTCGCGGCGCCTTTGCCCAGATTCAAACCGATCTCCGCGAACAGTATCTGGTGGCTTACTCACCTACAAATAAGACGCGCGATGGCGCTTATCGCCGAATTCAGATTGAAGTAATTGATCCGGAAGTGCGCAAGCAGAATTTGAAACTCAACTACCGGCCCGGCTACTTTGCGAAGACGAATGACGGCTCGCTTCCGACCCGCAAACGCACCCAACCCGACTGATTCTGATCAACCGTTTGGTTTCTTGCGGGCCTTTACGTCGCTGGCGAGAATACTGATGACCAGACCTATGCCGGCCAGGGCGGCAAGCAAAAAGAAAATCATCGCAAAGCCAGGATAGCCGAGGATGCGAAACGAAGTCTCGATGCGCATCAGCATTGAAGCTCCCACGATCAGGGCGGCGAGCACAAGGCCCAGGCTGATCCGGTTCGCTACTTTCTGCAGTCCCTCAACCACCACCTTCTCATCAATCGTGTCGACATCGATCTTCAACTCGTTATTGCCAATCGCGTCCAGAATCTTATTTACCCGGCTGGGAAGCTTTTCCACAAACTCCTTAAGCTCGACTACGCTGCCAATGATGTTTCCCGGAGCGATGCTCTGCATTAAATTCCGTTGCAGAATTTCTGTCGCGCGCTGACGGATGACGGCGCTCGGTTCGAAATTGGGATCCAACGTAAAGACCACACGATCCAAATTGAGCAGAGCTTTCGCGACCATCGTGAATTCCGAAGGGACCCGGAACCAGCAGTCGGCTGAGATTTTTGTTATCTCCAGCGCGACTTGGCCGGAGTTTAGCCGGCTCAAATTTGAATCTGCATGCTCGGCAACCAGCTCAGCAACTCGACCCGTGAACTCGGACTTATTAAATCCGGGTTTGGCTTCACCCATCCTGATTGCTGTTTCGGCCGCTTCTTCGCCGCGTCCCTCACTGATGGCGAGCAGCAAGCGCAGCAGGTTGTCGCGAAAGCCCGGTAATAATCGGGTCACCATTCCCAGGTCCAGCAGCGCGATGCGATTGTCATCGGTAAGCATGACATTGCCGGGATGAGGATCCGCATGGACCAACCCATCCAGCAAAATCTGCTTTAAATATGCGCGAAATAGTTCGCGCGCCAACCCCGGACCATCAATGTCCATCAGGCGTAACGGACTGAGTTCAGTAATCTTTTTGCCCGGAATGAATTCCATCGTGAGGATGCGGGCGGTTGAAAAATTTTCAATCGGATCCGGAATAACTATGCGGTCAAATTCGCGCAGGTTCTCAGCAAAGGTAATCAGGTTGTTGGCTTCAACCTTAAAGTCCATCTCGCGCAGCAAACTTCGGCGCAAACCCAGCAGCATGTTTTCAAACTCGTAACGCTTGCCAATGTCGGTGTGCGAATCAAGGAACTGGGCCATTTGGCCGAGGGCTTCGAGGTCTTCAATAATCTGCTCGCGAATATTTGGCCGTTGCACCTTGACGACCACCGCGCGGCCGTCGCGCATATGCGCTCGATGGACCTGGGCCAGAGATGCAGCAGCCAGCGGTTCGGGATCAAAGTCTGCGAACGCTTTGGAAATGCGGACACCCAGTTCGCCGGAAACGATCTCGTCCACTTGTTCATAGGGGAACGGCTCAATGTGATCCTGCAGACGCGATAATGCTTCCAGGTAGGGGGTAGGCAATAAATCCGCGCGCGTCGATAGCAGTTGGCCCAGCTTGATGAACGTCGGACCAAGTTTTTCCAGGTCCGCGGCGAGTTCTTCGGCCTGTGGCCGTGTCTCGGCCAATTGCATTTCGTCCAACTCGATGCTGTCTTCCAGACCAGCCTGTTGGACCAGATCAGATCGCCCATATTTGACGAACAACAAGGCGACGTCTTTGTATCGTTTCAGGCGTTCGGGTTTAAGCGAAACCATTCGTATGCAGTCCTTTAGCGGGTGATTGTACTAAAAATGTGCTTTCGGGCACTAAGGGTGGGGAGCCAGCAATTTGTGGGCCAACTATTATTGCTGGAGGCGCAAATCAGCAGTTGCTTTACCAAGATGAGGACGGACGCCTAGTTACCGGGAACCTTTGGGCCACTCGCAGCAATAGCTTTATCGATTGCCGCTCGCAAACCCTCAGTGCTCAGCACCGTCAGCGCCGTGCCGTTGATGAAAATGGTGGGCGTACTGTCGATGCCATACTTTTCCCCATCGTCAATATCATGACGGACTTCCGCAGCATACTTGCCGCCGTCCAGCGCGGCATCAAACAGCGCGCGGTTTAAACCGAGGTCGCTGGCGTATTTCTTGAGTGACGGAACATCCAGCGCGTTCTGATGTTTGAAAAGTATCAAGGCATATTCCCAAAACTTTCCCTGGGCATTGGCGGCATTAGCGGCCTCAGCAGCCTTACGCGCGTTCGCATGGGCCAGCAAAGGAAAATCACGCACCACGAATCTGACTTTATTGCCGTAACTCTTCAACACTTCATCAAGAATGGGTTGCATAGCCGCGCATGAAGGACATTGGAAATCTGTAAACTCCACTATCGTGACCGGGGCGTTTGCTTCGCCGCGCGCCGGATCATCGTCAACACTAATCGATTGCACCAGCGCCGGTGGCTCAGAAATTAACATGCGAATGTTGGCTTGCTTCCTCAGCTTGTCTGCCAACGCGCTTTCAAGTTTTTGCTGCTCCTGATTCTGTAGGTAGCTGACAATCTGACTACGAACCGCATCCAGGCTACCCTGAATGTTGCTCTTGTTTTCGCTGTAGAACTTTGAGATTTCGGTTTCAGTTGGCTGATGGGTCTTTTCGCTGATCTCGGTCCGCACCAGATCTTCCGGCGCGACGTTGCGACGGTTTGCTTCAGCCAGCAACAACAAGTTGTAGATCGCCTGGTCGAGTGCCTCTTTTTCAATCAGATAAGTGTTCAAACGAAGCTTATAAATTACTGGTCGCAGGCGCTCGTCGATCATTGCCGCCGTTATGGTTTTACCGGTTACCGTCGCCAGCACTGTTGCCGGCGGCAGCGTAGCCGCGTTGACATCAGCACCCTTCACCACCGGCATAGTAGTGCGTAGACGATTTACCAACTCTCCCGACAGAAGCGTTTCCTTTTCGCCGAGCAAATAAGCGGCAACCTCTTTCTTCATCGTGTCGGGATCGCTCGGGTTGATAGCGTCGCGATTGGTCTCGATAAATTTATTAATCTCAGCAGCAGTCGGTTCGGTTAACTTTCGCTTTACTTCGACGTCGTACAACTGCTGCGACGTCATTTTGCGCCGCGACGCTTCAGCTTCGAGCAACAATGTATTGACCTGGAGCTCCAGTATCTGGCGGCGCGCGTCCGCAATTTTGTCATTTAAACTTTCCGCTTCCTCGCGCGCGCGTGGATCGATCTCGGCGGTCGTCACATTTTGCCCATCCACCACGGCCAGCAGCACCGGTGCGGCAGGCGGCCGGACCGTTGGCGCGGTTGGTGAGGGTTGAGGTACCGAAATTTCCACTTCAGTCTTTGCAACATTGCGTCGCGCCGGACGCTGTCGTCGCGCGGTCTGTGCAGGGGTGCTCCCAAGCGCAAGCAGCATGAGAACGATTAGCAAAACGCTTTTGAGTTTATTCATTTAAGGTATTGGGCCGATTGGGCGGATTAACGGATGATACTTGCAGTGGCTTTAGAGCGCAAAACAACCGACGAAGTTGCCTGCATTTGCAACTTCAACTGGATGGAGCGGAACGGAAACGGTCTCAACGGAACGTTTTCGTGCTAACGATATTTGATAATGCTGCGCCGCCGGCGCTTGACTGGGCTGCGCGCCGAAAGCAGATCTTTGTGCCGGCCATTAAGAATAAAAGCCAGTCCCTGATGAGTGACACCAAGCATTCGAGCCGCGCGCGTTACGCTGCCGTCAGAGGCGGCGAGCGCCCGGCTGATCAGGTCGCCCTCGTACTTCAGCACGTGTTCTTCCAGTGAAACATCAATCGAAAAGCCCGGTGCGCCCGGTGCTTCGGTCGCCCGTTGCGACTGGACAGCAATCTCGTCGCGCACTGCCGTAGTCGTGTTTACAGGAGCCAGCTTGCTTACAACTAAACGCCGCGCAGTTTTCCCAAGACTACTTTGTATTTCCGGATGCTGTGAGCTTCCTAACTCCGATTCCGCCATCCGGAAGTAAGTGATCAACTCATTAACCGGAAGGTGACCGGCCAACTCTTCGGCGATCGCCAACGCTGCAATGCCACCACCTTCCGGATCGCCGGCATCGTGGGAGACGCGAATCGCTTGCTCGAGTGTGGCGCGCGCTTTTGAAAAGTTGCCCAAGCGTGCCAACGCTATCCCATGAGTAGTTAACGCCTCGGCAAACTTTGAAAGCTCGTCGCCTTCTTTCAGGGCTTGTACAGCGCCGCGGGCAACAGCCTCTGCTTTTGTAAAACTGCCGCGGGCTATCAAGGCCCGTGCGCGCGTGTCATCGACTTGGGCGACCATGCCCTTGTCCTTTACCGCTTTGAAAAGCGCGCGAGCCTGATCGAGATGCTGCGTGGCTTCTGGGTAACGACCAAGACGAACGAAAAGATAGCCAACGTTATTCTCGATCATCGCGTGGAAGCGTTTGTTTCCCGCCTTCTCGACGTGAAAAAGCGCCGCTGAGTATTCAATCAGCGCCTGGTCGACATAATCTTCGCGGTTACTGGCGAGCCCGAAATTCTTCAAGACAGTCGCGTACTCGTTATGAAACTTGCCTTTCAAGTTGTCGTTCGTGCTGACAGCAAAAAGAGGCGCCGCTTCTCGATGAGTTCTCAGCGCATCTTCGTACCGCGTGGAAACCCTTTCGATGATTGCCCGATTTAACAAAGCGCGAAGCCGCTGCTCGCTTTCAAGATCGCCGAGCTGATGGAGCGCTTCGTCAAGCGTGACGCGCGCTTCATCGAACGCGCCTTCGCGCCAATAACACAGGGCCAGATCTACTCGAGCCTCAGCACTTAGTTCCGGCAGTTGCAACCGCTCGAAAACGCGCGCTGCCTGAGAGATAAGGTCCTTGGCAATCTCCTGGGCGCCGGGGATTTGCTGCGCGCTGCCAATCCAACCCGACAAAGTACCTGCCCGCAACAAGACATGGGCGCCCTCAAGCTCGCTAAGTCCGTCCAGGTTGGGCGCGGGCCCAATCCGGTTCCAATAGGGGTGCAAAGCCTCGCGCGCCGCCTCGTACTCGGCGACCTCTTCGAGGGCCTTAGCGCGCTGGCAAAGCTGCAAAATCAGCCCTTCAGACGCACTGGAAATAACCGTTTTTCGTGACGAAATCATGGATTCTATTTTCATGTGAGGGCACTCCTTTGTCTGCGATGCAAGAATCCTTGCAAGAAAGTGATCATGTCGATATGATGCGCTGCGTTTGGCGTTCCGCAGTTGGCCTCCCACCTTCGCGTTCAACTGCCTGTATCGACCTTTAACCCGAAAAACCGAATAGGAGAGAAAACTATGAAAACGATGAAAGCGTTCTGCACGGCGATCATTCTGAGTCTAACCATTAGCATTACAGCATTTGCGGGCGACATCGCCACTCCAGGTGCGGCGCAAACCGGTGATACCAGCACCGGTACACTGTCAACAACCACTTCCAGTCAATCCATCGACGATACCAGCCTCGGTGATGCGGACGCCAGCACGATTGGCTACGTCTTATTGACGCTCTTATCGATGTTCTAAGCGGAATAAAAAAGAGCGCCCATTTGCAAACTGGTTAGAGTCTTGCTTTAGCCCCATCAGCACTTGCCGGATATCTTGCATATCCGGCAAGCGAATTGTGGCCAGGCGAATGCTACCTTCATAACCGGCGGGAAAGCAAGAGTTAGTTGAGCGAACTTGCGGCCAACACAATCTAGATTTAGGTGCGCCAGGCAAGTGAGAATCAGTTCGTATTCGTGGAAACAAGTTTTCGGACGGTTTCCAAGGTGTCGATCTCCGAAGCTTTCTTATCCGGACGTAGTCGCAGAATTCGTGGAAAACGGAGCGCATAACCGCTTTTGTGGCGTTTGGACGGCTGCACCCGATCGAAAGTGACCTCAATAACAACCGTGGGTTCAACCACTCGGACTCGCCCATGCCCGAATTGCTGGAGTGTGTGTTCCTTAAACCATTCGGTCATCTCCGTTAATTCCGCGTCAGTTAATCCCGAATAAGCTTTGCCGATATTTAGTAGCTCTTTATCTTCTTCGGAACGGCGCACCGCAAACGTGTAATCGGAAAGCAAATGTTTTCGTTTGCCGTGACCAACCTCCACAGCCGTGACAGCTACGTCCAGGGTGGCAATTGCGCGTTTGACCTTGAGCCAGTCGCGACCACGCCGGCCCGGTTTATACAGAGAGGCCGGGCTCTTGATCATTAGCCCTTCATTTCCGCGGGCTCGAGCGCTATCAAATTCCTCATCGAGGGCGGCCACTTCGCTGAACAGCTTCGCCGAAGAAACCCGAATCAATGAATCCGAGGGAATCATTGCTTCCAGAATTCGCCGGCGTTCATTGAGTGGCTCATCCGTCAGAACGCGCCCGCCAGCGTACAAAAGATCATAAGCGACTAAAACGACCGGAACTTCCTTTAGCAATTGCTCGCTAATGGTTTTCCGCCCCAGCCTTTTCTGCAGTTCGCCGAAAGCGAGAATTTGCTCGCCGATTGCCGGTACGATTTCGCCATCGATAACGGCGTCGGTTTTGATGGCTCGCAATGGGGTTTCTAATTCGGGAAAACGATGAGTGATCTCGTCCATTGTTCGAGAGTAAATCGCGACTCGTCCGTCGCGGGAGTGTGCTTGCGCGCGAATACCGTCAAATTTGTCTTCAACAAAAAACTCTGCCGGCATGGTGCGCGCGATGTCTGCAAGATCAGCTGCCGGCGTGGCCAGCATGAATTTGATGGGGTGAAAGAGGCGCATGCTCACGTCCGTCAGGTCGTCTGCACGCGAGCGCACGGCTGTCTCGCCAACGTCGCCCAGCAGCATGTTTACTTGCGACACGCGCGCGAGTGGTTGCGCAAAAGCGCGCGCGATCGCATCCTCAACCAAACTCTCTCTCAGCCCTATGCGTAAGTCACCAGCCAGTAATTTGATTAGATACTTTGCTTCCAGCGGCCCCGCGCGCCGCAAGACAGCAACCAACTGTGCAGTTTTATTTTTGGTTCCTCTGGTTTCGCTAAGCCTGCTGATCACGGATTCAGTTTCTGCGAGGGTCAGCTCCTGCTTCTCATCGGCGTGTCTCGCCGCGTTGACCGCTTCGTAAGCGGCTTCGCCGGCGTCGCCAAGACGCACATAAATCGGTTGCAGCTCCAGGAGACTAAAGCCCGTCGCTTCGCTGAGCGCAACGCTGATGATGCTGCCGCCGACATTTGTAGTGCGAGCGTCACTAAGTGGAAACTGCTGCCCGGCGAAGTAGCGCGCCGCGCGCGAGAGGTCGGCGTCGTCAAGTTGCTTCAGGTAATCTCCGACCAGCGCAACCTTCGCAAGCTTTCCGGTAGTTGCCGCAACCTGCTCAGCAATCTCAGCAAGACTGCGCAGTGAAGCGCGCGCCTCAGTTGTTTCCACAGCAGGTTGTTCGTCGTTCGCCTCGACAGACATCGAATTGCATTCCCTCAGAACCTGTTCACCGTTACGATTGATTCAATTATGAGCAAAACTAAGGTTGCGTGAGCGTGTAAGAAAGTGTCAAGCGGGTAGTTTCTCAAAAGATAAGTCCCAGCCAAGCCGGCGGCCAAAGACACCTGACGGCCCCATGTTTCTGCTTTGTGCGGCCGCGGGTTACAATCGTCCCGCAGAGTCCGGCGTTTTGAGAAGTAGCCGAAAGGAAATTCCGAAAAGTGGTTTTGTTGATTCTCGAGTCGCTGGGTAGCACGGAGCTGCTGTTCATTTTGGCGATGGCCCTGGTTTTTTTTGGCCCGCGCAAACTGCCGCAGTTAAGCCGGCAGCTCGGCAAGAGCATGGCGGAGTTTCGCCGGGCTTCCGAAGACTTCAAACGGACCTGGGACCGCGAGGTTAACGAAGAAGTGCAGGCCATGGTTGCAGTCGACCCCGCTGGCCTTCCCGAGAATTCGATACTCGGGCCCGCGCCTGCGAATCAGCCATTACAGCCGCCAACGATTGAGGCCGTTTCGCCGGAGCGAGTAGTAGCTCGCCAAACGATCCAGACCAACGATTCCAACTCCTCTGCCATCGATCATGCTGAACCCGCTTCCAATCACTCAGAAGCCCCGCGCAAACGCGACTGGTTATGAAGTTGTCACGCCTCGATAGCGATCATTAATGTCAACATTCCTCAAAGCGCTTGCTTCTGGCCGATCAAAGGGAGACGAACTCGGCGGGCAGATGTCCTTCCTTGAGCACCTCGATGAATTGCGCAGCCGTCTGATGCGTTCGCTGATATTTGTTTTTCTCGCGACCACGCTCTGCTGGTTTATTTCGGATCGGATCTACGCATTCCTTGCGAGACCAGTCGAACGAGCCCTGGCTGAAGCGCAAAGACAACAAGTGCCAATCAGTGGCTTAACCGGGAACGAGCGAATACTTCCGATCACTTCGATTCAGGAAAATGATGTAGGCCGTTACATTTTTCCGGCAGAGACGAAGTTGGGCGCGAGCGTAATTCCGCCCGGCGCTTCCGTGATGGCGCGCGCTTTAAAAGATTCGCAGGGACAACTGAGTCTGTTTACCGACGAACCTTTGTACGCAGGGAACACGATCATTCCCAAAGGCCTGCGTTTGCCCGTAGATTTTAAGGCGCTGCCCGAGGCCGATTCAGGCATCAGCGACAAGTTAATTGTCACCAGCGCGATGGAACCATTTTCGCTGTACGTGAAAGTGTCGCTGTACGCAGCGCTCTGTTTATCGGTCCCATTTTTGCTGTGGCAAATCTGGGCGTTTGTTTCCCCCGGACTTTATCCCCATGAACGCGCGTACGTCACACCTTTCATTGCGCTTTCGTCGATCTCATTTGTGCTGGGGGCGGCGTTTGCTTACAAGATCATTTTCCCGCCGGCCGCGAAATATTTGCTTGGCTTGGGATCGGATTTCAGATTGCTGCTGAAAGCCGACGACTACTTTGACTTCATAATTATCGTGATGTTGGGAATGGGCGTCGTATTTCAGATGCCGGCGATTACTTATGTGCTTGCGCGCATCGGCCTGGTGACCGCGAAGTTCCTGGTGCGCATTTGGAAAACGGCGCTAATCGTCATTCTGATTGCGGCAGCCGTGCTTTCGCCGACCAACGACATTCCCAACATGCTCTTGTTTGCGGCGCCAATGCTCGTGCTGTACATAGTTTCGATATTTGTTGCCTGGATATTTAGCCGGCCCCGCCGAGTAAGCTAAATGACCTCTAGTAGGCGCGCAATATTTGTGGAAAAAGGCAACTAAATGAACTGTTTTGGGCATCTTGACTGTGTTCATAGCGAGACTTTAGAATCCTTGGCTCTCGCTCGACTCGAATCGTCGCGCAACCGTTTGAGTTCCAGCAATTACAGGAGTTTTGTTATGTCTTTTCCGAAAGCCAGTGTCCGCCTGGTTCTTTTTCC
>JBDTTW010000213.1:0-2337 GCA_039930405.1 bacterium | reverse complement strand
TTGCCTTCGCTTTTGTCGAACCCTTCTTCTTTATTGGCTACCTGATCTCGATTGCCATCTTTGGTTTGTATCAGGCAATTTTTATGGCCAACGCCGGCGGCGCCTGGGACAACGCCAAGAAAGTTGTCGAAGTTGACTTGAAGATGAAAGGCACTCCGCTGCATGATGCGACCGTCGTCGGCGACACAGTGGGCGATCCGTTTAAGGATACTTCGTCGGTGGCGTTGAACCCAGTGATCAAGTTTACGACGCTGTTTGGTTTGTTGGCAGTCGAACTTGCTGTGAGCCTGACGGCTAGAAACAACGGAGATACAACGTTGACGCACATTCTGGCGCTGGGCTTCTTCCTGGTTTCGGTCTTCTTTGTTTGGCGCTCATTCCACGGCATGCGCATCGGCACGCTCGCTGACCAGGCTGCTGAAGAGTTGGCAGCGAAACGGGCCGCCGCTGGCGATTAAGACGAATCTCCGAGCTTATTGTTAAGCAAACTGTTAGTTTGCGGTGGTGGCCGGCCATTCAAGTTTAGTGCTGATCAACCACCTCGGATAACAGTTTGCTTTACGATGAAAGGCACGGAGAACACAGACAGTCGAGAGTTGAGTTTGCGAATGCCGGAGTTAATTAAGACACCAGTGCCTCCCTATATCCAACTTAACGTTTTGCGTCAGATCTCAACCGTGGTGCAGCCGCAAAACAATCTAATCATTCTGCAAAAGCCGGGCGCAAAAAACTAAAGCCAAGCAAATAAATTGTTGAACGCCCAAACGTAAGCACTTCAAAAAGGAGATTTTATGAGCTTCAGGGACCTTGTTCTATTTGCGGCCATACCATTATCGGTGGCAGGTATCACGACAAAAGTCTGCGCCCAGGCAGAAGGCGCTCGGCGCACTAAGGTGCCGAACGCAAACAAGCAATATCTCCCGGCAAAGCTTGAGATCAAGAAATTTTATATCGTGCCGGGAAACGAAATTCCGGGAATTCCTTTTACGGCGATGGTGACCGTTAAGAACAATCAAAAAATAGATGCTGGTCCCGACGTCTGGGTCGGAGTGCATGTCGTCTTCCTCGACGAGAAAAAGAACATGATTAAAATCCTCGAACAAAAAAACTCGCCTTGGGGTGGAGCTTGGGGGCGTGACGTGAAACAATACTGGCTAAAACCCGGCGAGACCGTATTTAAAATTGCCTTTCCAGCACCTCATCGGAAGTTATCGCCGAGCGACGAAGCCGCTCTCAAGAATACGAATTGGAAATTTGGAATCGTGGTTAGTGTCAACGCCTATCCCAACAATAAAGACGATAAAGCGTCGTATATAGATTTTCTGCCAGAGCAATACACGCAGCCGTAGAGCAGACGCCGGCAACTCCAAGCCATGATGACGCAGATTCGCCGCTTGGTGTTCAGCCCGCCATATAGCGTGAATGCTTGAAGGAGTTACAGAATCAAGAACAAAGTTAGTAGTTCTCTGAGTCTTGTCACACTAGCACTCATATGCCAGCTGTCAGCATACGGGCAGTTGCCGAACTCAACCCCGATCCGTAATTGTGATGTAAACCGACGCCGGTGGTGGTGTTCCCTGCGCCACTGCAAACCAGAGGTGGCCCAGTTCCGCTGGTCCTTTCAAAGCGCAAAAGCCGTAAATCTTTTTGCGCCCCTCGCGGTTGAGTCACCCAGAGAAACTTGAAACTCTGCACACGAAACTCTAAACTCTGAAGCCATGAGCTCGCACGTTCATTCATACCCTGAAGCCGACACGCTGCTTGGCGCCGCCTTAGCGCCGCTGGATTGGACGCGTTCGGTTTCACTGGTTTTTGTGTTTAGTTTGCTGACTGCGCTGGCGGCGCAAATCGTCATTCCAATCGGCCCGGTCCCGATTACTGCCCAAACGTTTGCCGTGTTGTTGACGGGAGCGCTGTTGGGTTCGCGTCTGGGCGCGCTGGCGATGATTGTTTATTTGGTCGAGGGCGCCAGCGGCCTGCCTTTCTTTTATGGCGGACACGGCGGCATTACACATCTGCTTGGACCAACTGGTGGCTATCTGGTTGCGTTTCCGGCTGCCGCGTTCGTCACTGGCGCGTTCGCGGAAAACGGCTGGGACAAACGCTTTCTGACCGCCGCTGCTGCGATGGCCGCCGGCTCAGTGATCATTATCGTTGCGGGTTGGGCTTGGTTTTCCTTTGAAACTCATACCGCGCCGGGCGTCGCGTTTAAACTCAGCATCGCTCCGTTTCTTGTCGGCGACATCATCAAAATCGCGCTCGCCGCCGCGGTGCTGCCGGCCGGCTGGTCTCTGCTGAAACGGAAAGCATCTAACAAGAATTGAACCAAAGTTCTTA
>JBDTTW010000212.1:0-6717 GCA_039930405.1 bacterium | reverse complement strand
CGCCGCTTGCATCAGCCAGATGATGACAAAAGCAATGATAGGCGAGATGTCGAACGCCCCTACGGGCGGCACGTAACGACGCAACGGACCGAGCAATGGCTCGGTGACATTGATCAGGAACCGCATCATTCGATTCTGGTAACCCACCGTGCCCCAGGAAAGAATTATGCGAACAAAGATCAGCAGGCTGTAGAGCCCAAGCAGGCCGTAAAGCAAGTATCCAATTGTGGCGATGAGCGAGTGCGCGTTCATGCTGACCAGAATTCCTGCAAAAGTATTCGCAATCCCGGACACGAGCTGCAAGACAAACCAGCCGAGCAGGACTGCAATGAGGATCGCCACCAACGGCGCGTATTTTGGATCCACGGCCATGCGCGCGAGCGTGCGGCGCACGGGACCGATCGCCGGATCCGTTAACCTGCGAATGGCGATTGAACTCCAGCTAAAAGGATTCAGGTCGGCCTGGTTCGCGATCAGGCGCAGGACTATTAAGACGATGATAACGGCAATCCCGGTAATCAACGCCCAACTGATGAACCAATAAAGTCTGGCCAGAATCAGCACAGTATTTTCCTAACTCCGTTCGCCGAAAAGCGCGGTACCCACGCGAACCATCGTTGCGCCTTCTGCAATTGCCACTTCGAAGTCGTGGCTCATGCCCATCGAAAGTTCGCCTCTTGCAGAACCGAAATGCCCCTCCGCAGCCAGCTCATCGCGCAGCTCGCGCAAAGTTTTGAAAAACGGACGGCTGCAATCCGGGTTTTCAAAATAAGGAGGTAGCGTCATTAGTCCAGTTAGACGAAGGCGGGGACACGCTTTCAAAGTCGCAAGCAAAACCGGCAACTGCGCCGCTTCAATGCCTGACTTCGTCGCTTCCCCGCCGAGGTCGAGCTGCACGAGCACCTCCAGCGATTCCCGATTTTCTTCAACGCACATGCGATCGAGCCGCTCCGCCAACGCGGCCGAATCAAGTGAATGAATCACAGCGAAAAGATTAACAGCCCGCCGCGCCTTGTTTGCCTGCAGGTGGCCAACCAGGTGCCAGCGAGCAGCGCCAGGTCCCAGTTCAACTATCTTTTCTTCTGCTTCCTGGACTCGATTCTCGCCCAGGTCACGCATACCCATTTCGAGCGCAACTTTCAAGGTGGCGACAGGGTGCGTTTTGGTAATGGCCACCAGGGTGACATCTTCCGCCGCACGCCCGCTGGCCCGTGCGGCTGCCTCAATTCGGGTGCAAACGTCCGCGAATCGGTCGCTCAGCGCTTGCCGGGAATCTGAATTGGGAAGCATCGAGTGACAATACAATCGAAATGAAACTGTAAGAACGTCGTGTCAGTTGTTGGCGAGCCCTACATTATCAGATCAACTCCGCTGTCGCACCCGGCAATAAGCGTGGAAACAGAGGCGCAACCCGGGAATGTGTCAAAGTGATGGTGACGGTAAACGGATGGCACATAGATTGTTGTGAAATAGCACAAACCGCAGCGCTCCCCGCTGTAAGAAGTCGGAATGGCGCAGCAATACATCGCGCAATAATTCATCAGGAGGAAAGCTTATGAGAAGTTCAATAGGCACCAGAAGTTTGATACTGACTGCGGTAGCGGCCTTGCTGTTCACCGTCGCCAGTTCATCAGTGACCCTGGCCCAGGGCAAGGGGAATGGCAAAGGTCATGGCAACGGTAATGGCGATTGGTCGAACCGCAGTGACCGTGATCGCTCGAACAGTGTTTGGCGAAACGCAACTGGTCGCAATAGGAATTACACCAAACACTACAACAAAAAGTGTGGCAAGTTTGTAAACTGCCATGATGCTCGCGACGGGCGTATCGATGGCCGCGGTCCGCGTGGTACGCGCGTGGGCAACATTGATTGGCGCAATCGTCTGCGGAATCGCAATACGAACAATGTTTGGCGCAATCGCAATCGGCGCGTTGTCCGTCGCGTTTACGAAAACCGCTAATCGAGAACGTTAGTCCTGCTGAGTTGGTCGCCCAAAGTAGGGTTTCTTGACACGCTCTAACCGCGTTCGCATAATGCATTGCCCATGCGGATGTGGCGGAACTGGCAGACGCGCAGGTCTCAGAAGCCTGTGATGGTGACATCGTGGAGGTTCAAGTCCTCTCATCCGCACCATTTTTGAGTAGCAATGAGCGAGCCCACAACGGGCTCGCTTTTCTTTTTGGAACTCACCCAAGACCCTCGCGTTTGATTAAAAAGATGTCACATCGGCAACCGTCACGGTGTCTTATCAGTAAGTGCACTCAAGGGATATTGTTTTACGGGGGGCAATATGAAAGCCGAATATGCTGACTCAAATCAATCGGACCCGGACAGTCGGGAGCGAATTTCGCTGCGGGTCAGTGCGCCGGCGCCGTTGAAAATGGCGGAGCGACCGACGCGCAACCGGGTTCAGCGCCTCGCCGATTTGGCTCACATACTTGTAAGAGAAGCTGAAACGCTGGCGTCGGACAAGACCTTCACCGAAGCATCGGAAAAGTTGCGGACGATGAACATCGCTGCAGGCATCGACTTTTACGATCAGGTCACGCAGTTTGAGATCAACCTCATAAAGCTCGCGCTCGAACGCGCCGGGCGAAACCAGGCCGCCGCCGCCAGACTACTGCACATCAAGCCGACCACCCTGAACTTTAAGATAAAACTCTACGGGATTGAATACTGAAGAAGCGCGTGAATCGTGAATCGTAAATCCTGAAACGATTCACGATTTACGATTCACGATTTACTGTTCTTAGTTGACCGCTTGCGAGGAATTGTCCGCCGAAGGTTCGCGCCCATCGGAAACAGTCAACGGCTGTTCATCAAAGAGAGTTGAATTGATCAGCGTTTGCACCCAGTACTGCCCTGCCGCCGGAAACGTAACGTTCACAAAGAAACTGATGTTGTCGGCAAAGCCGCCCGGAGTTATCTCAAAACTGGTCGGTTGCGACACGACGATCGGATGCTGTCGATCAGGCGTCAGAATTCTTACTTCGGAAAGATGGCTTCCCTCTCCTTGCCAGTGATTCACGACCGCAAACTTGATCAATGAGACCGGTAACTGCTGCACCATGATGTTTTGGAACACGCCCATCAGCGAAAGCTTATTGCCGACTTCCAGCCGCACGTCATCGCAAAAGAGCGTGTAGAGTAATTCGAGACTTTGATCGTTTGTTTGCTTTGCTGTCATTTTATTTCCCTGTTAAGAATTCCAGCTCGGTCGCCAACCACTAGCTTAACATCTTCTTGAACGCTTCTTCATTGAGCACGGTGACTCCCAATTCGGTCGCCTTGTCCATTTTCGATCCAGCTTCTTCGCCCGCAACTACAAAATCCGTCTTCTTACTAACCGAACCGCTGACACGTCCGCCGCGCGCTTCGATGGCCGCGCGCGCTTCATCGCGCGTGTAACCTGCGAGCGTGCCGGTCAAAACAAATGTCTTGCCGGCAAATCTATCATCGGTCTGCTGGCGGATTGTTTCCATTTTCGTTTGCACGCCGGCCGCCGCCAAACGATTGCACAAGGCGAGGTTGCCTTCATCGTCAAACCAGTCGCGCACGCTTTGAGCGACGGTCAAGCCAATCTCAGGAACCTCATCAAGTTGTTCAACCGTTGCTTTGCTCAACGCCTGGAGCGAACCAAACTGGCGCGCTAACGTCGTCGCGGTGCGATCGCCGACATGGCGCAAACCCAACGCATAAATCAGGTTTGCCAGGTCCTTTTGCTTGCTGGCTTCAATTTGCGCGAGCAGATTCGACGCGGATTTTTTGGCCATTCGCTCCAGACCGGCAATGTCTTCTAAAGTAAGACTGTAAAGATCGCCAGCGTCGTGCACCTTGCCGCTTTCGACCAGTTGATGGACCAGCGACTCGCCTAACCCTTCAATCCGCATTGCTCGTCGCGAAGCAAAGTGCAACAGACGGCCCTCGAGTTGTGCTGGACAGTCTGCGGCGATACAACGCGAAACCACTTCGCCTTCGGGCCGTGAAATCTCGCCGCCGCACACCGGACACTTTCGGGGCATGCGAAAAATCTTCTCCGTGCCGGTGCGCTTTGCCTCAATGACTTTGAGCACTTTGGGAATGACGTCGCCGCCTTTTTCGATCAGCACCCAGTCGCCGATACGAATCCCGAGACGCTTCACTTCGTCAGGGTTATGCAACGTGGCCCGCGAGACGGTTGTGCCCGCCAACACGACCGGCTCGAGGTTCGCTACAGGAGTCAACGCGCCGGTGCGGCCCACCTGGACCACGATCGAGAGCACCTTCGTCTCAGCCTGACGCGCGGCGTACTTGTAGGCGATGGCCCAGCGCGGCGCCTTGTTAGTAGTGCCAAACTCATCTTGCAACGCGGTTGAGTTCACTTTCACTACCAGCCCGTCGATTTCATAGTCCAGCTCATCTCGTTTTGCTTCCATCCGATTGGCGAACTCGATTACCTCTGCAATCGACTGGCAAAGAACTCGCTCAGGATTCACGCGCATCCCGGCCTGTTCCATCCAGTTAAGCGCTTCCCAATGAGTGGCAAACGGCTTTCGTTCGCCTGCGAGCAGGTCGTAAGCAAACATCTCCAGCCGTCGCGAGGCAGTGATTTTCGGATCGAGTTGGCGAATGGTTCCCGCAGCCGCGTTGCGCGGGTTGGCAAAACGCGGTTCGTCCTGTGCTTCACGCTCGGCGTTGATGCGCTCGAAAACTTTCCGCGGAATGAACGCCTCGCCGCGGACTTCAACGTTTGAGATCTCAGATTTGAGATCTGCGATTTTTGACTTTTTCTTTTGGTTTAGTCTAAGCGGAATACTCCGGATCGTGCGCGCGTTCGCCGAGACCTCTTCGCCGACGCGGCCATCACCGCGCGTAACGGCGCGCTGGAGCACCTGGTTTTCGTAGTGCAGCGCGAGCGACAGCCCGTCGATCTTCAGTTCGGCCACATAATCGACAGCGCGACCGTCGGCCAAACGCTGGCAACGAACGTCGAAAGCGCGCAACTCTTCAATGTTGTAGCTGTTGTCCAGCGACAACATCGGCCGCCGATGGACCACTTGCGCAAAACCTTCAACCGGCCGGCCACCGACTCGCTGCGTAGGACTGTCGTTACTTACTAATTCAGGATGTTGTCGCTCAAGTTCCTGTAACCGTTCAAGCAGCGCGTCGTATTCGCGATCGGAAATTTCCGGACTGTCATGCGCATAATAAAGCTCTTCGTGCCGGCGAATTTCTTCGCGCAACTTTCCCAGCTGTTGTTCAACTGAAATGGCTTTGGCCACGCTCAATTCTCCACGCTCTTCGCTCTTCACTCTTCACTCTTCACTCTTCACTCTTTCAAATGTCTGCCACTTTGCGAAATACCGGCGCGACTACCACTCGCCTGCGCGGCGCCGCTGGTTTTACTCTTCGCCTCGGCTAGTCTATTTATCACGCGGCCCATCATGCGAATGCTCAGAAGAAAATCGTCGAGGCGAATGTTTTCATTGGGTCCATGCGGATTCGATCCCGCGTGGCTAATGCCAAACGATGCGACCGGCGTAGGCGGCGACGAAGCGCCACAGACTGCGCCGACCGGGCCGCTAGCCGGATCCATCGGGTAGACCAGCGGCGTGCTGCCATAGACTTCCGTTGCCGAATCGATAACGGCGCGCGCAACGGTGGTTTGCGCGGAAGACTTTGCGAGTGGCGCGCTGGCTAATTCAATAATCTCGATGTCTTTGAAACCGCGTTCGTCCAGGTGCGCGCGCAGAAGTTGGACAATTAGCGCCGGTGTTAAGTCCGGCACCAGCCGAAAATCCAATCGCGCCACCGCCAGGCTGGGAAGAATTGTTTTTATTCCAGCTTCAGTGTGACCGGTTTGGATGCCGCAGATCGTACAGGTCGGTCCAAAGATGTGCTCTTTCACCAGCGCCGCGCCCTTCATCGAGCGCACCCAACCGCCAATGCGAAATTCATGCTTCAAGCCTGCTTCGTCAATCTCGATCAACTTTAGTGCTTCGGCATCCTCTTCGCTGATCGGCGCAATCTGAGACGAGAAACCATCGATGGTGATCACGCCCTTCGGCGACGTAATGGTCGCCAACGCCTGCACCAATCGCCAGGCGGGATTGGGAACGATCGCGCCCCATTTTGAATGCAAATCGGCACGCGCGCCGTGCGCCCGCAACTCGACGAACTGAATGCCCTTGAATCCCAAACTGATGACTGGCCGCTCTTTCGTATCCTTGTAACCTTCATCCCAGATGCAACCCTGCGCTGCGAACATGTCCGCATGCTCGTTGGCAAAGCGATAAAGGCTGGGGCTGCCCAGGCCATCTTCGCCTTCAACAAAAAACCGCAACGACACCGGCAATTTGCCAAAAGTTTTCTGGTACGCTTCAACGGCCGCGAGTCGTGCCACCAGATCGCCTTTGCTGTTAGCGGCGCCGCGGGCGTAAAGCTTGCCGTCAAGAATCGTGGCCGCAAATGGACCAACGGACCATTCACTCAAATGGCCCACTGGCTGCACGTCGTAGTGACCATAAAGAATGTAACTCTGCGGCCCACTACCGCACTCACCGTAGATTATTGGATAGCCATTGCCGACGCGATGTGAACGCGTGCCGATGCCCACGCGCTGCATCATTTGTTCAACCGTCTCAGCAATTGCGCGCATACCGGTGCCGCGCGCGGCTACTGACGGCATGCGACAGAGCGTCTGCAAACGCTCAACAAAACTCTGCGCGTGCCGGTCAA
>JBDTTW010000211.1:0-4251 GCA_039930405.1 bacterium | reverse complement strand
GCTTCATCGCTTCCTTTACAAAGTCGGGCGTGTTCATGTAAGGCTCGCCGCCTTCGAACTGATAAACGTTCGCGCCCTGCTCGCGCAGTTTCATTATGCGATTGCGAACATTAACGATGTCAGAGAAGCCAATTTCATCAAGCCGAGAGGCCAGGCGGAAAACAGATGGAGACGTGGTCACTGTGGAAAGCTTTCCTCTGCGTGCGGAGAATCGAAGGCGGATTATAGCTTGGCGACTGCAAGCGGTCTAGCGAGGCCTGAGCAACGTGTGGATTGTTCATTGCGCGGTCCATGCGAAACGCACCTAAAGCTTTTTGGAACGAGCAAGCCGCAATCGGCAGGTTTTGAACATTAAGTGCTTTTTACCAAGCCGTACCAGGCGCGCTGCGAAATTACCTCAGAAGATACTTTTAAGAATCAGTTTTAACTAATCAGGGCTAAGTGCAAGTGTTGACACGCCAAACGCGCTGGCAGTAACATGGCGGCCGCGTCGGGCTGCCGCGCAATCTCGCGATTAGTTCTCCTTTAATTTCCTGAGCCGGAAAGTAGCATAGACTTTAGTCTGTGAACCGAGATCCACCGGTCAAGGCTGTGCCACCAAAACCAGCACCGACTAGAGTCCGTGCTACAAAATCATGGCCCGTTCTGCCGTAGCCATTCCCGAAAAGCTTTTCTTTAAGATCGGCGAAGTTTGCGAACTGGCCGGTGTGCAGGCGCACGTGTTGCGCTATTGGGAGTCGGAGTTTCCCACCCTCGCGCCGCAAAAGAATCGCGCCGGTCAGCGAGTCTATCGCAAACGCGATGTAGAGATGGCGTTGCGAATCAAAGAATTACTTTACGAGGATCAATACACGATTGCCGGCGCGAAGAAGCGCCTGGCAAACGACCTGCGCGCCGGCGGCAAACTGAAAATCGTTTCACCGGAAAACGGCGAAGACCACGAGGAAGAGTCAGGCGAGAACGCCGTATCCGCGCGCACAGGTATTAAGAACGAGATGTCGCGCGCTGTTTCGGAAGCCAGGACCGCTGAAGATCGCAAAGCGCTGCGCAAGGTTGCGACCGAGTTGCGTGAGCTCTTAGCGCTGCTGGAAAGCGAACCACGCAAGACGCGCTGAAGGCTTAGACTGTGTTTGCCCGCGGATGAACGCGGATTTTGCGACTCTGAAAAACCTCCTAAGCAGTTGATTGAAGAGTTTTGTTCTGATCGGCGTTCAGCCGCGTAAATGCGCGGCCGCTTTTTCTGACGTTTGCGTTGCTGGTTCTTTGCAGAGATACTTGGAGTGACGGGACGTGGCGCAGCCTGGTAGCGCGCACCCTTGGGGTGGGTGAGGCCCCGAGTTCGAATCTCGGCGTCCCGACCAGTTCAAAAGGCTTCCAATCGAAAATGATTGGAAGCCTTTTTCTATGTCAGCCTCACGATTGTGCGTTCGTCGCTTTTTGCAGTGGTCTGGTGCGCTCGGCCGTGCAACAAGAAGGCCACGCCGAAGGTGTGCGTTAGACACTCGACCGATCGAATTGTCCAAAAAAATCTCTGGAGGGTCAGAAAGCCATTTCAGATTCGAATAGTCCGCGTTCGTCCGCGGCTGATTAAATCCGCGGCTAAGCGAGTTCCGTGATCACAATTTCTGACGTCAGCGCTCGATGCACCGGACACTTATGCGCGATTTCCTGAAGCCGGGCGCGTTGTTCTTCAGTTAGTTCGCCGTCGAAACTCACCGCGCGCTGAATGCGGTGCACATAACCTTCAGTTGTGTGCGTGCATTCAACACAATCGCTCCCATGGATTCTTTCCATGCGTAAGCGCACCGTCACGCGCTCGAGCGGCCACACTTTTCTTCTGGCGTACAACGTGGTCGTCATCGAGATGCAACTGCCCAACGCCCCGAGCAACAAAGTGTACGGATCGGGACCCGCGTCTTCGCCGCCTGCTTCGAGCGGTTCATCAGTAATCAAAACGTGGTTTTCGCCGTAACGAACTTCGTTTTGCAGGTTTCTCAATGAGGTAACGATCACATCGGCCATTTGGGCCTCCTTGCGGTTGCATGTTTTGTGCGGCTAAACTCGTCGCGCTTTCCAACTAAAACCATCATTCGGTCTGGGCAAATAATGAAGATCCACGAGTATCAAGGTAAAGAACTATTGAAAAACTTCGGCGTCCCCGTTCCGCGTGGGCTGGTTGCGCGTTCGCCGGAAGAAGCTTTTGCGGCAGCCAAAGAATTGGGCACGGACGTCGTCGTCGTCAAGGCCCAGATTCACGCGGGTGGCCGCGGCAAGGGCGGCGGCGTCAAGCTGGCGAAGAGTCCCGAGGAAGCGCGCGAGATCGCAAGCCAGATGCTCGGCATGAAACTGGTCACGCATCAGACCGGACCGGAAGGCCGGGAAGTGCGCGTCCTGCTGGTCGAAGAAGGCTTGCCGATTGATAAAGAATTTTATCTCGGCATCGTTTTGGATCGCGCGTCGGGCCGGCCCGTCTTTATGGCTTCAGCTGCCGGCGGCATGGACATCGAAGAAGTCGCGGCCAGGACGCCGGAACAAATCGTGAAAGAGACTATCGACCCGGCTGTGGGGTTTCGCGCGTTCCAGGCGCGCAAGCTGGCGTTTAGTTTGGGGCTGCCGGCCGAATTGATTGGCCAAGCCGTGAAGTTCATGCAGTCGCTCTATCTCGCTTATGAACAGATGGACGCGTCGTTGCTGGAGATCAATCCGTTTCTCTTGACCAAAGACAAACGACTGATCGCGCTCGATGCCAAAGTAAACTTTGACGACAACGCGATGTTTCGCCATAAAGATTTTGTGTCGTTGCGCGACCTGAACGAAGAAGAGCCTTTGGAAATTGAAGCGTCGAAATTCGATCTCAACTACATCAAACTCGACGGCAACATCGCTTGCATGGTTAACGGCGCTGGTCTGGCGATGGCCACGATGGACATTATCAAACTCGCGGGCGGCGAACCGGCAAACTTTCTTGACGTCGGCGGCGGCGCTTCGCAGGAACGAGTTGAAGCAGCGTTTCGCATTCTGCTGGCCGACGAAAACGTGAAGGCTGTGCTGATAAATATTTTCGGTGGCATCGTCCGCTGCGACATGGTCGCGCGCGGCGTGGTTGAAGCTGCCAAGAACCTGGGAATCAAAGTGCCGGTCGTTGTGCGGCTCGAAGGAACAAACGTTGAAGAAGGCCAGCGCGTCATTCGCGATTCGGGAATGAACTTTACGGTGGCTAACGGAATGAAGGACGCGGCGGAAAAAGTGGTGGCGTCGGCGGCGTGAGGATTAGTATTTTGCGGCTTCGCCGCGTCCCGTGCGGAAAAGCTCAGCCTTACCGTGGAATGCTGTAAGCTAATGAGGCTATGCCTCCGGCATTCTCGAGGCGTAGCCTCAAAGATTTAGGGGGCGTGTTCGGTAAGGCAGAGCCTTACCGCACGGAAAGCGGCTCAGCCGCGAATTCCGCCAGAGACGCACGCCACTACCATTGCAGGGATGACACGTCAAAGAATATTTCGGTTCGTAGTTCAGCTATGCCGCTTTGCTTTGGCGGCTTTGTTTTTATTCACCGCCGGCGCAAAGCTCGCAATCCTCAAAGTCTTTGCGGCGAATGTCGGCGAGCTGCTGGCCGCTTCGGGTTTCAACTACACGCGCTGGATGTGGCCGGTAACGATCGGCGTCATTCTGGTTGAACTAATCACCGCCGCACTTCTTTTGCTCCCCAAAACAGTCCGCTTTGGTGCCTTAATCGCGGCCGCATTGTTATTTGGTTGTGCGGCTTACGCGCTTTACTACGTTTATGTGCTGCACGGTGAACCGCTCGAGTGCGGCTGCTTTGGCAAGATAATGGCGAGCCAGTTGGGAGTGAAGACCACCTTACGCAACCTCGCATTACTTGTTCCCGCGTTCATCGTGCTGTTTGGTTATCGCCGAAGATCTCCAGACGCAGCTAGCTTTGAACCAGTAGCTAACTTCACCTGAATTGGAGCAGCATATTGGCAACACTCTCGTTCTGGGGCGGCGTCGGCACGGTAACCGGTTCCAAGTATCTAATTGAAACTGAACACGCGCGCGTGTTGGTTGATTGTGGTCTGTTTCAGGGACTCAAAAAGCTGCGTGAGCGTAACTGGCAGGAACCGCCTTTCGATTCTCGCTCACTCACTGCCGTTCTGATTACGCACGCGCACATCGATCACACCGGATATCTTCCGCGACTGGTTCGTCAGGGTTTTCGTGGTCCGGTTTACTGCTCGCGCGGCACTGCCGAAT
>JBDTTW010000210.1:0-4612 GCA_039930405.1 bacterium | reverse complement strand
GGGCTCGAAGTCAGGCGCCTCAGCGCGGACTTTGTAGGTATTGAAAGGAATGTTGACGAGTTTGAATGAACCCTGCTGGTCTGTTTGCGTCGTTTGATTGTAGCCAGTCACTGGCTGACTAATCGTTACTTTGGCATTGGGTACGAGTGCCCCCGTCGGATCTTTAATCGTACCTTGCACCGTACCAATGCGTGCTTGAGCGAAGAAAGCTTGGGAGAGAACCGGTAAAAGAAGCAGTAATAGTGCAAACCGAAGAAGATATTTGAGAATCATGGAATTACTCCTGGACTAGTCGCCTGACGATTCACGGATCGTTTCCTGTGCTGACCTCAATCGTTCGAGCTCAATACAGGACGATTCCGCCGCTGGTGATGCGGCTAAAAAGCTGGCCGCACCTTGCGGGCGGTTTTAGCAGGAGGTTTTGGGAGGCGCGCGGCCTGTTCTCGTCACACTTGCTTGAGAACTGGCGAGCAGGGAATGGAATTGAATGAAGCGAGCTGTAACGACCACCGGAGCCAGGCTCGGTGTCACTGCAAGAACGGTGGTCGAAAAATTCTGATGAAGTTGGCAAATAAGACAGTCGCCACAGTTGAGTAAACTAGTGGCGTCCGTGCTTTCAGTCGCTGGATCCGAAAAATGAGCAGCGCTGGTGGCCTTATTTGACCCAGCTAAGTTGCCGTGATTATGAGCCGCTTCGACCGTTGTTCCGCAGAAAATGAAAGCGAGCAGCAGAATCGCCAACGCGCGCGGAAACGCGGCACGCATCAAATTCAACTTGTCTTGCAGCTTTCTAGTCACGTTTTTTACGGTGTGTTAGAGTCCTGACCGTAATATAGGGATGCCCGCAACTACTGTCAAACCTGATCCGCGTTCCCTGGTCCATCCGGATTTAGGTAGCCGAACCGGCTTTTTCTCGAACCCATTTTTCTTTCGCGCTAACGCACTTCCCATCTCTTCGAGCCCGAAACTAATTATCCTCGCGCTAATCGCGCTCGCTGCTGCCGCCGGCGTCCAGGCGCAGACATTGAACGTGCGGTTAGCCGTAGCTTCAACCTCACCTGCCCGAATCCAGGTTAATGTCCAGTTCTCCGCACCAACGGACGTAATCTCGTTTCCGAATGCCTACGGAAGCGCGTTTGGGCTCGCGGAGCGAATTGAGAATGTGGCTGGTCGCGATTTGAGCGGCCGGACAATTGTCGTGAAGAAACTTGCGCCGGGAGAGTTTCAGACAAGCGACAAAATCAACCAGGTTAGTTATGAGGTGAATCTGAGTGAGCCTACGCCGCCTGCTCAGCAATCGCATGTCTCCTCGCTAACCAGCGAACGCGGCCTGCTCATGCTTTCCGATTTGTTGCCACGATCGCTGAAGGGCAACGCCGCTTTCTCGTCCGTCCAGATTCAGTTGGAACTTCTCGCCGGCTGGAGCGCGGACTCGAATGTCGCAAAGCAAACACCCTTAACCTATTTCACCGATCAACCAGACAAAGCTGTTTTCTTAATTGGGCCGCAGTTGCGGCGCAAGGCTCAGGGCATTGGCGCAAAGGATTTTTCGATAGTGCTATCCGGCGATTGGCCCATTGGCGATAAGGATGTCTTGAAGATTGCCGCACAGATCGTTCAGGAGTATTCGAAGCTGACTGGATTTGAGTTGAAACGTGATGCGGTTCTGATGTTGCTTCCCTTTGCGGAAAATGCCACTCCGGCGCGTTGGACTGCCGAGACCCGGGGCAACGCGGTTGTGCTCTTGTTAGGAAGCAAGGGGACCTCTAAACAGGTTAAGTCCCGGCTCGGAATCGTGTTGGCCCACGAACTTTTTCATCTCTGGGTCCCGAACTCGCTGAACCTTGAGGGCGACTATGATTGGTTTTTTGAAGGGTTCACAATTTATCAGGCGCTGCTGCTGGACCTGCGATTGCATTTGATTTCCTTCCAGGATTACCTTGATACGCTGGCGCGTGTTTACGATTCATATGTGTCAGCGCCGGATCGCGATACGTTATCGTTGCTTGAAGCGTCCGAGCGTCGTTGGTCTACAGCTTCTACGCTCGTTTATGACAAAGCGATGTTGGTGGCGTTTCTTTATGACCTGGAGCTGCGAAGAGTTAGTGCCTGCAATGCTTCAATTGCCGATGTCTACAGCGACTTATTCGCTTCGCGCTCAGGACACGACGATGGAAACAAGCTTATAATTACATTGTTGAGCGAGAGACAGGGATTGCGGCGCCTGGTTGCGAATTATGTCGCTGGAGCCGATCCCCTCGACCTGGCAGTTTCTGTTAGGGGTTATGGTTTGCAAGTTAGCCGGACTAATACCGGCACGCAGTTGATGGTTGATAAGCCCACGAAAGAACAAGCGAGAATTCTGAAATGTCTGGTGAAGAATTAACAACTCCTTGTCATAATTCAATGAATACCAAAACGGCGATTAGATTAATGCTGACATTAGCTGCGCTTGTTTCGTTGGGCGTGGCTCAAGGTTGCAGCACACTCGCGAAACGAAGCAATACCGGAGTGGTCGTTGCAAGACGAGCTCAGATTCGTAGCTCGACGGCGGTAGTCGCTGCCGATCTTTTGGAGGTTAGTCGCGGCGATACATTGGAAATTCTCGACTTTCAGGATGTGCAGGATCCAACCGACAACAGTAAAAAAGAGCGCTGGCTGCGCGTGCAGGCCCGCGATGAAGACAATACCGAGGGCTGGATTGAATCGCGCAACGTCATGCCGGACGACGTCTTGAAGAATTCGCAGAAGCTGGCAGACGAAGATAAGAACGTTCCCGCGCAAGCGTCTGGCCAACTACGGGCCAGTTCGAACTTGAGACTTACGCCCGACCGCAGCGGTAACGAAAACATCATGATGCGGCTCGACAGTGGCTCGAGCTTTGAAATAGTCGGCTGGAAGCGCGTGCCTAAGCCGAAGTCCTCTGAAGCAATTGAAACGGACATCGCCCCAAAGGCGGGCAGCGCGCAGCAGGGAACTGCTCGTAGAAACAAAGAGAATCAGGAAGAGAACGAGCCAGAAGAAACCAATGAGCTTTGGTACAAGGTTCGTTTGCCAACTTCAATTTCGCCTGCTCCGGGTGGCTGGATCTATGGAAAGCAGGTGGAACTCGCGGTTCCGAGTGACATTATTTTCTATCGTACCGGCCGCGAGTTTGTGGCGTGGCAGCGACTCGACGGTGACTCGTCGGATGCGGGGGCTGCGTCGCCGAAGGACAAAGACGCAGCCAAGGAAGCTAAGCCAGGCAGTTGGGTAATTCTGGAGAAGAGCAGTTCAAATCAGCCGCACACTTTAGACGAACCCGATTTTGATCGCATTTATGTGCTTGGGTACGATAAGAGAGACCAGGAACACTACACCGCCTATCGCAGTCCGGATCTAAAAGGTTTCCTTCCCGCCCGTGTCGAAGGTAGACCCGACAACAAAACGTTTACCATTCGCGTGCAGGAAGACAACGGTCAGGTGAATGACGTGCAGTACACGGTTTACAAGGACGCGCGTGGTTATCTGAAAGTCAGCGCGCCCAGCGTCACGAAAGACAAAGAAAAGAAAAAGAAGTAGAGGCGCTGTACTAAGCCCGAATGAATTCTTCTAACTACAACGGTCAGCCCACGATCGTCGGCATTGGTGGGCTCACTTCTGAAGTTGGCAAGACAACGCTCTTGTGCAAACTGCTCGAGGCGTTCCCTGGTTGGGAGGCGATAAAAACTACGCGTGGGCACTATCGTTCCTGCGGAAAAGATCCACACACTTGTTGCGTCAGCGATCTGTTATCTGAAGAGGCGGTGGTCCATTCAGGACGCAAGCCGACTTACGCTGCTGGAAAAGATACTGGAAGGTATTGGGATGCCGGTGCTCATAACGTCCATTGGGTTATCGCCACAGACGAACAGGTGGAAGCCGGCATTCACGAAGCGCTCGGTCGTGTAACAGGGGTAGGCGTCTTCGTGGAAGGAAATAGTTTTGCTGAGTTCGTGAAACCGGATTTCTTTGTGATGGTTGCTGACAGCGAGATGCCGAAGATAAAACGTACTGCCCGACGCGCGCTATCGCAAGTCGCAGCGGTATATGTATCGCACTGGTCCGCCGCGAGCGATACGAAGTCGATCAGAAAGTTTCTGCGCGACAGCGGTCTGCGCGAAGACGTGGAGTTTTTTGGCGACGATCAGTTTGCTCTTTTGGCGGACTACATCCGGGCGGCGCTGTTGTTTTCCTCTGCGAATGTTGACAAACAATCTTCGATCCAAAACATCTTAGATTCGCCTGATAACAAGGGGTCAAGCAAGCGAGCAGAGGTTAGTGATTGAGTAATTTGGCAACGGGGTTGACAAGGGATTTTTAGTCTCTATAATGCCCCTTCCCTTTGAACGGGGAATTGACAGTACGAAATTCAAAGGCACATAAAGGTGTCGCTTTTCTCCAGGGAAAAACGAGGAGATTGGCGGCGCTTTTTCTTCGCTAAAATCAACATTTTGCGAGCCTTGAGCCTCGCTTGACAGAGTAAGGACTATCAGTTAAAGTCCTCGTTTGCTTGGGGCGAAGTTTTATCGTCTGTACGGCAATCCAAAGACAATTTGGAATCGATCTTTGAAAACTAGATAGAGCGTGTCCA
>JBDTTW010000209.1:0-5045 GCA_039930405.1 bacterium | reverse complement strand
GCACGCCCGGTTCCATGCGCGCCGTCGCCACTTCATGCCGGCAACGCGCGATCGCATCCGCGTCGCTGAGCGGTTGAATGTCTACGTCAGCCAGCCGGCGCGAGTTGAAACCCGCATCCCAATTTGCAACGACCTGACGCTCCTGCTCTTCCTCGGGATAGTCCAGCAGGATTTTCAACATGAACCGATCGAGCTGAGCTTCCGGCAATGGATACGTGCCCTCGTACTCAATCGGATTCTCAGTCGCGAGCACGGTGAAGATTGGTGACAGGCGATGCAACTCGCCGTCAATCGTTACCTGCCGCTCTTCCATCGCTTCGAGCAACGCTGCCTGCGTCTTGGGCGGCGTGCGATTGATTTCGTCAGCAAGCAGGATGTCGGTAAAGATGGGACCAGGCCGCAGGTTAAATGCCGAGGTCGCAACGTTGAAAACATTTGTGCCCGTAATGTCCGACGGCATCAAGTCCGGCGTGAATTGAATGCGCCCAAAGTTCGCGTTAACGATGCGCGACAGTGTCTTGACGGTTAACGTTTTTGCCGTGCCGGGCACGCCTTCGATCAGTGCATGGCCCTCGGCAAGCAGCGCCACCAGGATCTGTTCGATAGGCTCGTCCTGGCCGACGATAATTTTGCCCAGCTCGCGCCGGATGTGTTCGACAGTAGAGGAGACGTAATCGATCATTCTTCGCTTGTCCTTGATTCGGGATTGAGTGCTTTGGTACTCGGTACTTGGTGCTTTGTACTTTGATCAGGAACTCCGGAGTATAACGAATGAAGGACGAAGCACTAAGTACAAAGTACTAAGTACCACGCGCGTTGCGTTGCTCAAATATTTTGCGCCGTTTGTTTCACCTGCCGCGACCGCATGCGCAAGCCCAGGGCGTTCTCAACTTCACGCAGCCGTTTTACCAGTTGAATTGATTGCCGTTCACTGATTGAAGCGCCATTGATTGCTTCCTCGGATTGTCGCATCAATGTTTCAAGCGAGTGCGCCTCAAGCGAAGAGCGCGCCGCGACCCGCGCCGCAATCTCCGCGCGTGGTGTGTTGTAATCAACACCCGCGTAGCGCGCCAGCACCCGGCGCGTGCGGCCGTAAATATTTTCAATAGCCAGATCAAATGCGCGCGCGCGTTCCTGCAATTCAGCCATTGAAGCGACGAATTCGAGAGTCGACCGGCGATCGACGAGCGTCAACGGTAATGGCCGGGCAAACCTGCGCCCGCGCGTCCACAAAATCAATATCAGCAGCAGGGCTAGCTGGCCGCCCAGCGCCAAAATCGGTGTTCCGGAAAAGTAGTTTACAAAAGCGTTGTGAGTGTTGCCCCGGCCCTGATGAAACTCATCGAACGCGATCAGTCCATTGTTACTTACCAGGTTTATCCCCAACTGCAAATTGTCCTTAAGATTGATGCCGTCGTTCGCCACGATAAATGGATCGCTCAGGATGACAATGCGGCCGCGACCATGCGGGTAGTCGAGCAACAGGCTCTTTCCGTCAACACTCAAATGGACCACCGGTGCCGGCGGCGTTGAATCGGCAGGTTCGGTTTTGGAACTAAGTGAAGGCGACGATGAATGTTCTTCACCGGCGCCTTTGGTAACGCGCGAGAACTTGATTTCTGAATAGAACCGCGACGGCATCACCGCTTCGATGTCGCGCGTCAGCGGCGTCGGTTGTGTGGGCGGTGCTGCCTTGACGTCCTGGGTCATCTGTTGCTGGTCCGCCGGATCGACGTTGAAATTCGGATACCCAATAAACTCGGTGGTTACCTCCCAATTACCGGAACGTGGCAACAGCCCTTCATTAGGACGCCGATCGATCAATATCAAGCGGCCGCCGTGGTCCACCCAAAGCAGCAAACTCTTAACTTCATCTTCATCGATTGAAAGTGCCGGACGGCCAACGATGACGAACGTGCTGATTCTTTCCCCGCCCGAGCCAAGCAGTTTCGTGGACGGCTCGCGCCAACGGGTCACTTTGTAGCCCGACTCGTTGAGCAAATCGAAAAACGCGCGCGTACCGGTGGCGCCCCCGTTGTAAGACGAACGGTTCGGCGCTGTTTCGGAATCCAACTTGTCTTCTTCCTGAACGTACGCAAAAGAATTGATCGCAATCAAAACTACGACCGCGAGCACAAACATCAGGATGATAAGAAGACGTTGTCGCATCTGAATCACAATCAGGCGGAAAGCGCCTGCTTATAACCGGAACGAAAAGTTTGCCAGTCAGTTTCCGTAGCGCGCGCCAACCCGTACCAGTGCAACTCGAAACTGTCAGTCAACTGTTTCACGTTTGGATAGAGCCGCTCGACGCGTCGCACCGCGCGCAAGTAATCGTGGTTGGTTTTGTGCTGCTCCAGGATGATGATTTTCCGTTCGCCCAACTCGAGTAACAAGGCGATGTAAGCTTTGCGTATGGCGGCGCGCAGATCACCGGCGCGCGCCAAAGCCTCTGCTTCCGACAACAGGTCGGTGGCCGATTGATCCGGCTCAAGGCGTTCGCCCAAAACAATTCTGGCGCCTGCTTTTACTTTTCGTTTCGCGCGACGGTTGTGAAGCAGGCGCGGCAAAAATAGTCTGGCCACAAAAACCAACACGGCCAAGGCAAGCAGGATGACAAAAACCTGAGCAATCTTGCTGAAGATTCCGGCGGTACCCGGCGCGATTGGTTTGGGCTTTGGAATTAGATTCCGCAGCCATTTCCAAAACTCTCTCCACAACCGCCCAATTGCGCTTTCCTCTTTCACTTTTCGCGCATACTCAGGCCGCAGCAAAATTTCCGCGAGCGTCTTCGTGTGCTGGTCCTTGTCCTGATTCTCCGAGGCGGCTGACTCACTTTCGTTTATGCGTTCTCTAATTGCCTGCAGCCGCTCGATCACTTGTTCGCGCAATGCCGGGCGCTCGGTTGCTGAAGCCGCTTTGAATTGTTCCAGCTCGGTCTGTAGCCACGAGTTATCGACTGTGAATCGTTGTTGCCCTAACTCAACCATTTCAGTTGCCGGCAGCAGTTGGCGCACCGAGGTAATAGTTTCAGCAGTTCGTGTTTCAAATGCGGGTATCGTTTCGTTCTCATCTGCCATTTGGGCCAGACTATCGAGTGCGTTGATGGCCTGAGTAATATGTTTGTCATAGTCGCTTATCGAAGTGGCATTGACCTCAGTTGTAAACAGCAGCGCCAGCGCGCCAAGGAAAAGCGCGTGAAACAAATTACGCTTGGAAGTCTGGATGGTTGATCGACGCAGATTCATTTTTGGACTGCAGCGGCTTGACGCCGCTTTATTTGGACTGCGGCGGCTTGACGCCGCTTTTGGTTTGGGTAGCACTACCGTTACAGAACCTCATCTTAATCCCAGCATTGTTCCTTTAGGATCAAACGCTGGCAGCGGTGCCGGAAACGTTGAGATCGCAGGAGCGAAAGGCGACATCACATTGATGTTTGGCATTGGCTCTAATCGTTGCGACGCCAGCAACTCGATATCGTAACCTTCGTGCCGCACTCGTTCGTCAACATACAAAAGCGAAAGCCCAAGCATCCACACCGGCGCCAGCAGGATTGAACTCAACGGCTCGAGCACGCTGTAACCAATCGCATACCAGATGGGCCACTCGCTACCGTTCCACGGTGACGGATCGATGCCATTGAGGTAACCATAGAAGCCGAGCGGAATCACCAGAATCATCAGCGCCGAATAGGTGGCAAAGGTGATGAAAAGCGTCATTGCCATCAGGCGGCGCACGTTTCCGCGCGCGAGCGAGAAACTGCGGCTCATCGATTCAAAGACGCGTTTACCTTCTACCAGCATGACCTGAGGAACGTATGCGATGCGGCCGACCATGAAGAAAAATAGCCACAATGCGAGGGTTGATGCTCCGATAAAACCAATCACCCCAACAATCACGCTCATCCATACGGGCGCCCAGCGCGCCAGGAAAAAAGCGCCCAGGGAAACAAAGATCACTACGAAGTACCAGCCAAAGAATGCGACGCCAAACGCCAGCCCCAGCCATAACATCATGATCACACTGGCGCCCAGCAGCGACCAGAAACGCGAACGCACTGCGGCGTAAGTCGTTCGCGCCAGCACTGGTTCGTTTGACAGCAAGTGCATCACCAGATTGCGCGACGCTCCACCCATCACCAGCAAGCTGAAAACATGCCCGCCAATTATCAGCGCCATTGCGGCGATGGACAGAAAGACGTAAATCACGAAAGCGAGCTCGCTGGGAGTCGCAAAAAAACCACGCCAGCAGATGGTCCATAAAACTGAACCACAAGCAGAGATGAAAACCGGCGGCGCAGCAATGCGGATAAGAACGAGCAGATGCCGGCGGTAAAGACGGACCGCGCGATCAATCAGATCGCCTGCGCCCAGTGGCACGAGAGGAAGTTCAGCGTTGCTTGCTGTGACCATATGAGTCGCAAACGTGAATGCAAAAAAATCTTATCACGCAGATTGCGCCGATGTCTCAGCATAGTTGGCGCGCTAAGGTTCAGGCGCTGGTTGTCGAACTCAGACAGGATCCGCACTTCGAGTTTTCAGGTTAACCCGATTGCCTTCCCGTTTACTAGGTCGTCTTTTCCTATTGCTCCAAACCTAAACTAACGCTGAAGGCGTTCGCTAATTTCAGCCCAGGGTTTGCTTTGAAACCCTGCGGTCAATAGCGCCCCTTAGATTCTTCAACTCTGAAGGAGTTGCGACCGATTGCTAGTAGCGACGCCACTCCTTCAGAGTTACGTCTTCGAGAATGCGATCCGCTTTCAGCGTAATCCTCAAATAGCGATAATTGGTCAAAAGACGGTCTCTTGGAAACGCTCGCCGATTTCCGCTAGAATCTTCCGGCATTCCTAAACATGAGCCAGACACTTTCCGTTTTTCGGTTCACAGTTCACGGTTCGCGGTTTTGCCCCTGTAGCTCAACGGTTAGAGCAGCAGACTCATAATCTGTTGGTTCGGGGTTCGAATCCCTGCGGGGGCACCATTCAACTGGCGATCTCACTTGATGTTAATTGTGCGGGCGCCCGCTTTTTCTTTTTGCCAGAGCGC
>JBDTTW010000208.1:0-8385 GCA_039930405.1 bacterium | reverse complement strand
GAGGATTTCTTTACTTGCTCTCTTTTCACTCTTTACTTTTCACTTTTCACTACAAAGTCGAGTGCTCGTCTTCGCCGTTAGCGGCTTCAATGATCGCCTGGCAGGCGGCGTCATAGCGGGCGGTAGGCAAGGCTTCCAAACGGCGCTCGTCGATTAACTTCCCACAACGAGCGCACTGGCCATAAGAACCTTCTTCAATTCGCAAAAGTGCTTGATCAATGTCAGCAATCATTTGGGATTCGCGTTCTCCCAAACGCAGCGCCATCTCCTTGTTCACATCCATCAACGACATGTCGACGGTGTCTTTTACGCCGTCATCAGATAGTTCGAGCGCCGCGGCCTGATCGTCGCGCACATGTTCCGTGTGCTGTTGCAGTTCGGCGAGCAATAATGTTTTGAAGCGCGCTAGTTTCTCAGGCTGCATTAGTTCCCCTTGAAGTTTGCTCCCCTATGGATTTGAAGAGTTCCGGATTATAGCTCAATGACTTTGTTTATCGTAATGCGCTGTTTGGTCAACGATCAATCAACTCTTCGACCTATCCGCAACCCGAATAGCTTGTGAATCATGAAACCCCACCATCCGCAGTTAACCGCACGGAACCACCCGCGGCACAAATACC
Source organism: bacterium (assembly GCA_039930405.1). GTDB lineage: Bacteria > Acidobacteriota > Blastocatellia > Pyrinomonadales > Pyrinomonadaceae > PSRF01. The sequence goes on along the minus strand of JBDTTW010000208.1, from coordinate 7,765 downwards.
GTCCGGTTGGCCATTCGAGACGAGTTTACTCGCCGGCTAATCAGGCAGACTCACCGCGAACGAACCCACCCGACAAACCGCCGGAAACTGACAAGGAACTTTGCACAAGAGAGTCCCGCCTCAGGTCTTGACAACCCGAGCCCTTAGGTTGAAAATGAAAACGATTTTCAATTTCATCAAAACGGAACAACGCTAGGGGCCTAAACCTTTATGTTTACTACTCCGCCTATCTCCAGGATGATTTGTTGCTTTAGTATCTTCATCGTCGCCGCATTGACGCCAGCGGTACCTCTCGCTCAAACCACAAGCCAGGCCGGCACCTCAACTATTCACGGAAGCGTTGCGCTGGAACCCTCGGGGGTAGCGGCGCGCAACGCCGTAATTACAATCGCTGAGCTGAAGCGATCCGTGTTGACGGATCAACGCGGCGGCTTTGTCTTCAATGATATTCCTTTTGGCAAGTACCAAATCATCGCACATCTGGATCGCGTGCCTGACGTAGTCAGGACCGTCGAGGTGACGAGCGATGCGCAGCAAGTTAATTTCATTCTGACTCTGGCGCCGATGAGCGAACAGGTAAACATAACCGCAACGGGTTCGGCCGAAGCCGTGAACTCCTCGTACCAATCAGTGACGTCAGTCGGCGCGTTGGAGTTGGCGCAAAGAAATCCGGCATCTATTGGCGAAGCGTTGGAATATCAACTGGGCGTTGCCAAGCGCAGCTTTGGTCCTGGCTCAGGTCGACCTGTCATTCGTGGCTTCGATGGTGATCGCGTGTTGGTCCTTCAGGATGGTTTGCGCGTCGGTGGCATTGCATCCCAATCGGGCGACGAAGTTGAGCCAATCGATGTGTTGTCGCTCGACCGCGTCGAAATAGTTAAGGGGCCGGCGACGTTACTCTACGGCAGCAATGCAATCGGTGGAGTGGTCAACGGCATTTCTACAAATGACGTCTACCAGGAAGGACTGTCGGGTTATCTGACAACATCCGGAGGCACAAATAACTGGCAAACGGGCGGCGGCGCCGGATTCAAATATGGATTCAAAAATTTTTTGATTTTCGGCAGCGGCGGGGTACAGAAAGCCAATAACTATCACACGCCTCTGGGCACGGTTTTGAATTCCTATGCGCGCAGCGGCAATTTTAGTGGCGGCGTCGGCTGGTTCCCTCGCAAGGGCTGGCTGTCGTTTAGTTACACTTACGATCGCCGCCGGTATGGCATTCCGGTCGTCGCGGATCAAATCGATCTTGAGTATTTGAAAATGCGCCGCCACAGCTATGAATTTAAAGGCGGTTTTCGCGAACTGGATGGCCTCTTGGAAAGTGGAGATTTTGCCCTCAGCTACAACGATTATCTGAATCGCGAGTTTGAGTTTGAATCGGATGAAAATGTAACTGAACTCGATTCAATTGCAACTAACAAAAACTTAAATTACCGCGCCAACTTTAATCACCGCCGGCATGGGATTGTATCCGGCACCTTTGGATTATCGGGCTTTACGCGTGACTACGAATCAGTAGGAGCCGAAGCGCCTGCGCCCCACACCCGGCAGCGATCTTTTGCTGTTTACGGTTTAGAGCGAGTCGACTTTGAAAGCATTGGTTTTCAGTTCGGCGGACGCGTTGAGCAGAATGGCTACAGTCCTGAAGGGAATTTTGGCAAGCGGAACTTCCTCGGATTCTCCGGCAGCGCGGGTATGCGCCTCGCGCTTTGGAACGGCGGCTCGTTTGTGGCGAACTATCAGCACTCGTTTCGCGCTCCGGCGCTCGAAGAACTTTATAACAATGGCCCGCATCCGGGGCTGCTTGTATTTGACATAGGCAATCCGAATCTAAAGGCCGAACAAGGCGACGGCATTGATTTTTCGCTACGCCATACCAGCGCACGCCTGCGATTGGAAAGCAGCATTTACTACTACAAATTCAGCAACTTTGTTTTTACTTCCTTCACCGGTGCAACTGATCCCGGGTCACATCTGCCGATTGTGGATTACCTACAAAGCAGCAGCCGGTACGTCGGCGCAGAAGCAAGTCTGGAGGCCCGTGTTATTAAAAGCGTCTGGTTGAACGCCAAGGCCGATTACGTGCGCGCGGATCTCATTGAGCTGGACAGGCCTCTGCCCCGCATTCCGCCGCTTCGCAGCACACTAGGAGTTGATTGGCGTTTGAAGGCTTTTAGTGTTCGACCGGAATTGGTTTTGGCCCGGCGGCAAGGGCGTGTATTTGATAACGAATCCCCAACGGCAGGTTACGCAGTTGTTAATCTCAACGCTTCCTACACAATCGTGAATTCTCGAACTGCTCACATCATTACTCTCAGTGGCTACAACTTGACGGACAAGCTGTATCGCAACCACTTGTCGTTCATCAAAAATATTGCGCCAGAGATTGGCCGTAACTTGAGACTAAACTACACGCTGAGATTCTAAAGCGAACTGATTAGTGTGATTTACTGAGCCTGATGGCCGCAAATGAGCTCGGCCGCGAGTAAGGGGATGGTCAGCTCGTGGTGGCCTATAATCGAATATCCCTGTCCGGCGCCATCAGCCGTGGGGCGGCGCACGACGTTGGTTAAAGGACGATACGATTGAATGAAGTCGAAGTTGGCGGTGGTAATGTCGTTCAACTGGTGCCCAAGATTTCGCACCAGCGTCACGCACTTGAGAAAAACTTCCGGCAGCACTACTGCAGATCCGATGTTCAGGTAAACGCCGCCGCCATTCATGCGCCTTACGAGTTCGGCAAGTAGGCGAAAATCTGTGTGCGTGGTGGCGCCGAGCGCGCTGCCATCAGCACTCGGATGAAAATGCGCGATGTCACCACCAATCGTGACGTGGGCAGTGAAGGGAACCTTAGAATCATAAGCCGCACAGACCAGTGAATGGCTCGCGTGCCTCGGCTGTTGACTTGCCAACAGACGTCCCATTGCTTCGCCAAGTCCGATGCTATCGCGCGCGCCTTCCTGCGCCGCGCGGTTCAGCAGTTTTCCTGTTTCATCAGCGCCGCCGAACGCGCCTTCGCCAAGTGTCGCATCAACGTCCTCGGAAGTGGAGCCGACCATTGCGATTTCCGCGTCATGGACCAGCACTGAGCCGTTGGCCGCTACCGCGGTGACGAGCCCGCGCCTCATGAGATCGATGATAATTGGCGCGAGGCCGGTCTTGATTACGTGGCCACCAAGGCCCCAGATAATTGGTTTTTGTAACTTCCGCGCGCGCTGCATTTGCGCGGCAAGTTTTCTTAAACTCTGAACGGCGAGAATGTTTGGCAGGCTGGCAAGAAAATCTTTCAACGATGAATCTTCAGTGATTGCTTTCGCAAAGTCGTCGAGTGAAACTTTGCTGGGACGGGAGGCGAGCGGATAAGTCTTAACCTTATCCAACTCTAACGGTCGCAGATTATCTTCGTAGATTGACATCTCTGTCAGCGAAAGGTACGTAATTCGAAAATCGCGGCGGAGTATATCACGCGATCTTCTTCTCATCCCGGCGACCATTGCCGTTACCGTTTTTCGCCAGACGCCCATTCAACAAAGGCCGCAGTGCCTGGCCCGTGTGCGAGCGGCGCGAGCGCGCCACGTCTTCCGGTGTGCCGGCGACGACTACTCGGCCGCCGTGTTCGCCGCCTTCTGGTCCAAGATCGATGATGTAGTCGGCGGACTTAATAACGTCGAGGTTGTGTTCGATGACGATGATTGTATTTCCCAGGGATACCAGCCGCTGCAAAACATCGAGCAGTTTGTGCACGTCAGCGAAATGCAGTCCAGTAGTCGGTTCGTCAAGCATGTAAACCGTCCGGCCAGTCGCGCGCTTGGAAAGTTCTTTCGCTAACTTGATGCGTTGCGCTTCGCCACCCGAGAGCGTCGTCGCTGATTGCCCCAGCTTCAAATACCCCAAACCAACGTCGAGCAACGTTTGTAGCTTCTGTTGGATCTGCGGCACGTTTTCCAAAATCGGCAAAGCTTCTTCAACCGTCGTGTCGAGCAGTTCGGCAATCGACTTTCCCTTGTACTTTACTGAAAGCGTTTCACGGTTATAGCGAGCACCGCGACAAACATCGCAAAGCACGTAGACGTCCGGCAGAAAATTCATCTCGATGCGCTTCATGCCGTCGCCTTCGCAGGCTTCGCAGCGGCCGCCTTTCACATTGAAAGAAAACCGGCCTGCCTTATAACCACGTTCGCGCGATTCGGGGAGCATTGCATAGAGTTCCCGCAGCGGCGTAAACAGTCCCGTGTAGGTTGCCGGGTTTGAACGCGGTGTGCGGCCAATAGGCGACTGGTCGATTTCGATCACTTTATCTATGTGCTCGAGACCTTCCACTGAAGCGCAGGTGCCCACCTCAGTCAGCGAACCATAAAGATGGCGCGCCAGGGCGGGATACAGAATGTCGCCAATCAAGGTGGATTTTCCCGAACCGGAAACGCCGGTGATAACCGTCAATAAGCCGAGCGGGAACGAGACGTCGATGTCTTTCAAGTTATTAGCGCGCGCTTCGTGAACTGTCAGATATTTTCCGTTTGCCGCTCGCCTATGCGTCGGCACTTCGATTTTTTGCGCACCGCGAATATAGAGTCCGGTGATTGAACGCGGATTGTTGGCAACGTCGTCTGCTGTTCCAAACGCAACTAGTTCGCCGCCATGCGCGCCGGCGCCTGGTCCAAGATCAACTACATAGTCAGCGCGCCGAATGGTTTCTTCGTCGTGCTCAACTACGAGCACGGTGTTTCCCAGGTCGCGCAACGCCGTCAGGGTGTCCAGAAGTTTTTGGTTATCGCGTGGATGAAGGCCGATCGATGGTTCGTCAAGCACGTAAAGGACGCCCCGAAGCTGTGAACCTATTTGGGTGGCGAGGCGGATGCGCTGGCCTTCACCGCCCGACAATGTCGCAGAAGAACGATCCAGAGTGAGGTATCCAAGCCCAACCGTTTCCAAGAAACGCAGGCGGTTTTTGATTTCGCGCAAAATTTGTCCCGCGATTTGTTCTTCGCGTGAGTTGAGCTTTATCGCTTCGAATGCCGGCACCGCGTCCTCAATCGGTAACGCTGTGTACTCGGCGATGCCGCGCCCGCCGAGTCGGACCGATAGTGAATCAGATCTTAATCGCCTGCCTTTGCAATCCGGACAGGTTACCGGTGACACCAGTTCGTCAAGCGCAGCGGTTATTTTTTCCGAAGCCGCTTCGTTCAAACGATCGTGAAGCCAGCGCACCGCGCCTTTCCAGGGATTCTGGTAAGAATAAAGTCCCTGGCGGAACGTTAACTCGCCGGCGACACCATGCAAAAACCCATCGGTAACTTCTTTCGGCAACTCGGCGAATGATTTCCTGAGGTCAGCACCGAAATGTTTGGCAACGGCGGCGAGCGCGCTCTTCAAATATGCCGAGCCCTGCGTATCTGCCGAGCCCATAAAAGTGAGTTTGTCAGCAGCGACGTTGGCGTCGGGAATCAACTTGGCTGCAGCGACTTCGAGCACAGTGCCCAGTCCATGACAACGTTTGCAGGCGCCGTAAGCGGAGTTGAACGAGAACGAACGCGGCTCAAGCGGCGGCACGTTGATGCCACAGATCACGCAGGCCATTTTTTCCGAATATAGTTTCTCTTCGCCGTCCACCACCGAAACCAGCACTGCACCGCCGGTTAACTTAAGCGCTGTTCGCACGGATTCCGTAAGACGCTCATTGATGCCGGGCTTTATTAGAAGACGATCAACAACTGCTTCAATTGAATGATTGCGGCGCTTATCGAGCTTGATTTCTTCATCCAGAGACAACAATTCGCCGTCAACGCGCGCGCGCAGGAAGCCGTCTTTCGCGAGTTTCTCGAGTTCTTTCCTGAACTCGCCTTTTCGTCCGCGCACGATCGGCGCGAGAATCATCACGCGTTCGCCTTCTGTAAGGCCAAGCACGTTCTGCACGATCTGTTCGACACTCTGGCGCGTAATTGCGGCGCCGCACTTGTGACAATGCGGCAGGCCGATTGAAGAAAACAGCAAGCGCATGTAGTCGTAAATCTCGGTCACGGTGCCGACGGTTGAACGCGGACTGCGCGAGACGGTCTTTTGTTCGATGGAAATCGCGGGAGAAAGCCCATCGACGGAATCGACGTCGGGCTTTTCCAGTTGATCAAGAAACTGGCGAGCGTAGGCAGACAAGGATTCGACGTAACGGCGCTGTCCCTCGGCATAAATAGTGTCGAATGCCAGCGAAGACTTGCCTGAGCCGGACAGCCCTGTAATTACTGTGAAGCGGTCGCGGGGTATTTCTACGTTAATGTTTTTGAGGTTGTGCTGGCGGGCGCCTCGGACTGTGATTAGGTCGATTGCCATGGGACGAATTACTAGTCAGGACGCCACAGACGAGAATATCGACAAGTAGCGAATCATGAAGTTTAGCCCAGCAAAAGTTGAACGGCAAGTCGGCAGTCCATACGTCTTGACAGTCTTTTTGTGTGCACCCTACACTGCAAGGAAATCGCCATCCGAAGTTTTTGCCGGCCGCCCGCAAGGCTATAAACTGTGAACCTGCCAAATGCCCTGACGCTCCTGCGCATCTTTATCGTTCCCCTTCTCGTAGTCGTTTTGTTGACGCCGTTTTCGGAGAGCTTTGGCGTTCCGCGTCATATCTTTGGCATGGTCCTTTTTCTCGGCGCGGCGTTAACAGATTATTTGGATGGACATTTCGCCCGCAGCCGCAAGCAGGTCACACGCCTGGGCCAATTGCTCGATCCGATTGCCGATAAACTGCTGATTTCCGCTGCACTGATTTCTTTGGTTGAAAATCAGTTAGCGCCGGCTTGGGCCGTCGTGATCATTATTGGTCGAGAGTTTGCTGTAACCGGCTTGCGTTCAATTGCAGCCGCGGATGGGTTGGTGATCGCCGCTTCGAAGATGGGAAAATTCAAAATGCTGCTTCAGGTATTGACAGTCGCCTTGTTGATTGTTGCGAGCGTTGCCGGGAAACCGCCAGTAGCTAATTTCGGCAAGCCCTTTCCCGCGATCAAGTTTTGGTCTGTGCCGGAATTGCAAACCGCCTGGCACCACTTGTTTGGCGTCGGAGTTGTTACCGGAAACGATTGGCAAGTGCTGCTTTACACTGCCGGGCGAGCGCTGCTTTGGTTGGTAGTCATCTCAGCTTGTCTTTCTATGTACGGTTACTTCCGCTCGTTTTACCGGGCCGTCATCTCGCGTCCACAGGTCACCTGAACATCGGGCCAGGACTGGAGGAAAATTCCGGTAGTAGCTAAACCTCCTCCCAAGCGTCGTCGTTTTCAAAGCTCACACGCGCGAGTTTTGCAACCGCGCAATTCATTCTTTTCCTCTCATAAGTGTTAGGATATCTGTAATCCTGAGTGCGACTTGCGTTTTCGTATGCGGGTTGTTAGTATCCGCATTTTGTCGGAATGCGCTATTTGTACTCTATAGCGGGCCGGCGTAGCTCAGTTGGTAGAGCATCTGATTTGTAATCAGAGGGTCGGGGGTTCAAGTCCCTTCGCCGGCTCCACTAAGCACTTGACAGGAGATGCAGGGGTGGTCGAGTGGTTAATGGCACCGGGCTGTAAACCCGGCAGGCTAACGCCTTACGCAGGTTCGAATCCTGCCCCCTGCACCATGAGAATTTCGGATTTCGGAATGCGGATTTCGGAATGACGAAGCGTTAGCAATTGCGCGTTTTCAAATCCGCAATCGGAAATGCGCAATCCGAATTCAGTCGGGCGGGTGTAGCTCAGTTGGTAGAGCATCAGCCTTCCAAGCTGAGGGTCGCGAG
>JBDTTW010000207.1:0-13845 GCA_039930405.1 bacterium | reverse complement strand
CCAGCTCAAATGTATTTGTGAGCCGTGCAAATGCGGAGAAGCCCGGCTTCTCAACACTGAAAATTCTGAAATCAAGTGAGCCGCAACTCTGCTTGGGCTGTCATAGCGAAGTTAAGCCGGCATTTAATGCGCCCTTCCATCACAAGGTCCTCGAAGGCGTCATGAAGTGCAGCGATTGTCACAATCCGCATGGCGGTTTCGAACTTAAGCAAACCAGACTGGCGACGGGCGGTGATGCGACCTGCATCAAGTGTCACGCGGACAAGCAGGGCCCATTCATTTACGAACACGCTCCCGTTAAGACCGAAGGTTGCGTGGCCTGTCACACTCCGCATGGTTCGTCTAACCCGCGCCTGTTGCGATACAGCGCAGTCAACCAGCTTTGTCTGACTTGCCACAGCGTGGCGCATGACGTTGGCGCCATTGAACCAGCAGGCCCACAACACAACCAGAACGCGCAGTACGGGAACTGTACGGCTTGCCATGTGAAGATTCACGGATCGCGCAACAGTCCCGTCTTCTTCAGATGAGTTGCGCTTTAAAGTTAGGTGGGGCCAGGCACGGCCCCACCATAAACCTGCAATCGAAAGTTGATCGCGAGGATGGACAACATGAAAAGTAGTGTTAAGAAAGTGCCACAAGTTTTACCTGGAGTGGCATTGAGTCTATTGCTTTTTGCCGCAGTCGCAATAGCACAGACACCGTCGCCATCGCCGAGCCCAAAAAAGGCCGCCGAGACTGTTCCGACCAGTACAAATACTGGCGAGGATGCTGGCGATTACACAGTGGTTGGGAGTTTGGAACTTGGTTATCGCGGTTTGCGCGTCAATGGGGACCATAACAAATACCAGAGCGATTTGAACTACAAAGCGGGACCGCGCGTTTTTGATTCCAGCCTGCTGCTGAAAGCAAAAGATGGCAAGGGAGCTTTCCTTGATTCCCTGCTCATCACTGCGACCGGTTGGGGCCAGGATCCTTATAGCCACGCCAGAGTCAGCGCTGAGAATTCAAAGTGGTTTAGATTTGACGCGAATTACCGGCGCTTCAAATATTTTAGGTTTGTAAACAACCTGGCGAATCCGAACTGGGTGTTTTCGCCGGCGACTTTCAGCGTTGCCCCAAATCCGATCACCGGTGAGCACGGCTACAACACGAATACGAAGATGGGTGATTTCGATCTCACCTTGCTTCCCAAAAACAGAACCATCAGATTCAACATTGGGTTCTCGCCCGAAAGATACTATGGGCCAGCCTTCAGCAACTATCATTTTGGCGGCAACGAGTTTAATTTTCTCTCAAATCTCCGCTCGCGTTCCAATGACTTTCGGGTGGGCGCCGACGGCACCGTGGGGCCGCTCGATTTTTCGTTCCTGCAGGGCTTCCGTCGTTTTCGCGACGACAGTTCTGTCAGCCTGGGAGCAACCCCCGGCGTCAACTTAAATCCCGCGGCAGCGTTCTTGACGAGTTTCCAGCGCGACGAGCCTACTCGCGGTAGCGTTAACTACACCCGTTTTAGTCTCCACACAATGGTAGCGAAGAAGCTGGATATCACCGGCCGCATCGTCTATAGCAAGGCAACTTCCAACTTTTCCTTCGTCGAAAATTCGACCGGCAGAAATCTGAACCCAAGAATTACCGGATTTCCTCCCGGTCCCCTTCCCGGTACGCCAAACATTCTTAACCTGGCTCAGTACAACATCACCGGCAGTGCGAAGCGCCCCAACACGCTCGGAGATATTGGTCTAACTTATCTGGCAACGGATAAACTGCGAATCTCGAATACATTTCGCGTTGAAGATTTCACCATCGATGGCAAGGCGCTTTTTAATGACTTTTTCTCAGTAACGCGAGGGGCCGGGCCGACCTTGAGAACTGACACAATAAGCTTCACCAATTTACCGGCCAACAGGATCATCAAGTACCGGAAGTATCAGAACACTATCGAGGGTGACTACCAGTTCAATAACCATTACTCTCTGCACTTCGGCTACCGCTACGCAAGCCGGCGCACCGAGCATCTCCTCACGGGATTTGCGCTCAATACCAATGCCCCGGCGGCGGTTGAGCCCGAAGACGAAATCAGCACCAATAATACGAACGTGTTTTTCGGCGGCTTCAAAGCACGTCCAATGAATAATTGGACCATCTACTTCGACGCTGAGCATGGCACCGCCGACAACTTCTTCACGCGTATCGGCAATTACAACTATACGAATATCAGAGCGAAGAGCAGATATTCGCCCAACAAGAATCTCTCTTTCAACGCCTCAGTTATTACCAGAAACAACGCGAATCCTTCCGAGATCGCAGGTGTTTCGTTAACTGACTTCGGGGTGGATGTGAAATCGCGGCTATTCACGGCGTCCGTTGACTGGACCGCAAATTCAAAACTCGCGTTTAGCGGCGGCTACACTTACAACTGGGTGAACAGCGACGCTGTCATTGACTACTTTTACAACAGCGTTCGGCATCCACTCGGCCATAGCCTGTATTTCGTGAGAAACAATTTCTTCTATATTGATGCGACCGCAGTGCTCATTCCGCGCGTAACTCTTTACGCGTCGTATCGCATTAATCAGGACGACGGCCAGGGCAACCGGCTTGCCGATCCAACCGGCACGCCCGGAACTTTAGTCACATCTTATCCCATGAGTTATCAAACGCCGGAAGCGCGGCTGGCAATAAAACTCAACCGGCGTTTGGATTGGAACCTGGGCTATCAGTATTACAACTATAACGAAAGCGCGCTGGTTGGACCGCGACCGCAGAACTACCACGCGCATATGCCGTACACATCTTTGCGCGTGTACTTTGGTCGCAGGGAGTAGTTCAGCGCAGTTTCAGCGAGAGTTGTGAGGGTCGTGGTATTTAGGCGGCCACCGCTCAAAAGCGTTTCGAAGTTTTACCCAAACGAAGGTGGAGGGGCACGGCATCCCGTGCCCCTCCGGATTAATCACGGCTCGGTGTGACATCACTTCCTGGAGGTGATCATTGGGAAACAAACTCTGGGACAGATCGATCAATCCAGAACCCGCTGCACCATCGAGCAGCCGACGACATTTTCTCGATTACCTGCTCGGCACCAGCGCGTTTGCGACGCTTGGTGCGATTCTTTATCCAATCTTCAAGTTCATGCAGCCTCCCCAGATTGTTGAATCGACCGAGAACTCAGTGGTGGCGGCGAAACTCAGCGAGCTCCCGGTCAACACCGGGAAAATTTTTAAGTTCGGTAACAAACCCGGCATTCTGGTTCATACCGCGACCGGAGAATTCAAAGCGCTTTCGGCTGTTTGTACGCACCTCGAATGTATTGTTCAGTATCGCCCTGACACAAAGCAGATTTGGTGTGCTTGTCACAACGGGCAATACAACCTGAGTGGAAAAAATATCGGTGGGCCGCCGCCGCGTCCCCTGGAAGAGTTCCAGGTCAACACGCGCGGCGATGACATTGTTGTGACCAGATCTTGAACCATCCGTGAGGCTAAAATCCATATCAGCCTGGCTTGATGAGCGCTTGTCTATCAGCACGCTCGCGGCCATGGCCAAAAAGAAAGAAGTTCCGCTTCATCGCCATTCGATCTGGTACTACTTCGGCGGCATGACGCTGTTCCTCTTCACCGTCCAGGTAGCAACCGGAATCCTGCTGCTGCTCTATTACCGTCCCAGCTCGGAGAATGCATTCGAGAGCGTCCAATTCATTATCACTGAAGTCAAGTTCGGCTGGCTGATTCGATCAATTCATAGTTGGTCGGCAAACCTGATGATTGCGACGCTGTTCATTCATATGTTCAGCGTGTTCTTCCTGCGCGCTTACTATCCGCCGCGCGAAATCACCTGGATTAGCGGCGTGCTGCTTTTATTCATCGTCATTTGTTTTGGCTTCAGCGGTTACCTGCTTCCCTGGAATAAGCTCGCCTTTTTTGCCACGAAAGTCGGCACTGAGATCGCTGGAGTGATTCCGATCGTCGGACGACCAATGCTCCGCTTTCTGCGTGGCGGCGACGATGTAACTGGCGCAACGCTGACTCGCTTTTTTGGGTTTCACGTAGCGGTCTTGCCGGCGGCTGCAACGGTGTTGATAGGCATCCACGTGCTGTTGGTGCAACAACACGGGATGAGCGTGCCGCCTTCTCTCGCGGGACAGCCGGTGAAGAAGATGAAGTTCGTGCCGAATTTTCTTCTGCGCGATCTGATCGGTTGGATTCTGGCTATCGGGGTATTGGCAGCGCTTGCAGCTTTGTTTCCCTGGGAATTGGGAGAGAAAGCCGATGCCTTCGCGCCGGCGCCGGCCGGTATCAAGCCGGAATGGTATTTCCTTTTCATGTTTCAAACGCTGAAGTTGATTCCGCCAAAAATCTGGAAATTCGATGGTGAAGTGATCGCCATTATGGCTTTCAACTTCGTCGCGCTGCTGTTGTTTATTGTGCCTTTCGTGGACCGGCCTCCGGCAGATCGCCGGCGCAGATTGATCTTCAATTCGTTGGGCGTGCTCGCGCTTGTCTTCATCATCGGGATGACCGTCTTCGGCTACGTGACGTGACGTATATGAAGCTTAGCCAAAAAACTCGTTCTCTCGGGCCGCCATCATTAATGGCAGCCCTGCCCGTTGTGATCATCCTGCTGCTGTTCAACGCAGCTTCCGCGCAGAAGAAAAGTTCGTGCATCGAATGTCATATAAAACTCGACGATCCCCGGCTAAGCGCACCCGCCAAACTTTTCGACAACGATATTCATCACGCGCGCGGTTTGTCGTGTAATGACTGCCACGGCGGCGATCCGAACGCCGACACAAAAGAAGCTGCCAAAGATCCGCGCAAAGGTTTTCTGGGAAAGCCAAAGACGGCCGACATTCCAGCCTATTGCGGTAAGTGTCACAGTGATGCGAGTTTGATGAAGCGGTTCAATCCCTCGCTGCGCGTCGATCAGGAACGCGAGTATTACACCAGCGTGCACGGCAAGCTGCTCAAGACTGGAGAGACGCGAGTTGCCACCTGCATCAGTTGCCACAGCGTGCACGGAATCAGGGCCATCAGTGATCCGTTGTCGTCCGTCTATCCGTCAAACGTTGCCGAGACCTGCGCGAAATGTCACGCCAGTTCTGATTACATGCGCGGTCTGGGAATTCCCAGCGATCAATATGACAAGTACAAGACAAGTGTTCACGCCAAAGCGCTGTACGATAAACAAGATCTATCGGCGCCCACCTGCAACGATTGCCATGGCAATCATGGCGCAACGCCGCCAGGCATAGCCTCGGTCGCGAATGTCTGCGGCCAGTGTCATGCAAGGCAAGCAGAGCTGTTTCAAACCAGCCCGCACAAGGCCGCATTCGATCAGAAGGAGCTGGGTGAGTGCGTTACCTGCCACAGCAATCACGCTATTAACAAACCGAACGATCAACTGCTAGGCACGAGCCAGGGCGCGCTCTGCAGCAACTGTCACACGCCAGGCGATAAGGGTTTTGTTGCTGCCGGTCTCATGCGTTCACGAATTGATGAATTAATTGTTGGCATCGATAAATCAACTGAGATTCTGAATCGGGCAGAACGGGCGGGCATGGAAGTAAGCAAACCCAAGTTTGAATTGAAAGGCGCAACCGATGCGCTAACGCACGCGCGAGTGCTAATTCACTCGTCGTCTGCCGCCGAGGTTGATAAAGTGGTCGCGCCCGGGCTGGAGGTCGCGGGTAAAGGTTATCAAGCGGGCGTTGCCGCCCTGTCGGAGCGAAGATTCAGGCGTGAAGGATTGGCTGTTTCGCTGGTATTTATTTTGTTTCTGGCGGGTTTGGTTTACTTGAAGGTTAGACAAATAGAACGTCGACAAGCAGCTGAGCAGTCGGGTTGAAACTTGCCCGGCGGCGACAGGAATGAAACTGTGCTGATTCGCAATCGTGAATTACGTATCGTGAGATGTGCGCTCTTCGCTGCGCTTTTTACAATCTGCTGCTCGGCGGGCGCGTGGCCGGCCAGCCCGGCCGCCGCGCAACGGCCACGTGCACCGCGTACTCGACCTCAGAAAAAAGTCGCAACGCCTAAGAAGCCCCGCGTTGACTACTCGAAATTTTCGCATCGCACTCATGTGGAGCTGCAGAAACTAGCGTGCGATTCCTGTCATACATTTCCCGCAAAGAATTGGAAGCAGGTGCGCAAAGATGACGCTGCTTTTCCGGACGTCAGTGATTTCCCGGAACACGCTTCGTGTCTGAATTGCCATCGCCAGCAATTCTTTGCGCGTGAAAGACCGGCGCCGGTAATCTGCGCGAACTGTCATGTAAACAATAGCCCGCGAGATACGAGTCGTTATGTGTTCCCCAGCCTCGGAGATGTCACGGATCCGGCTTTGAAGCGCCGTGAGTTTGTGTCGGAATTCGGCGTCGGGTTTCCCCACGATATTCACATTGATGTAGTGGGCCTTAATAAGCCGGAAGGCAGTAATGTCGAGCGCGCGCTTTTCGTCAACGTTTCACTGCAGGAAAAGAAGAAGGACGCGACACCTGCAAGTTGTCCTATCTGTCATCAGACTTATCAACCGCAGGGCAACTCGAGCGAAGAATACGTGACCAAGCCTCCCAAGAATCTGGGCGACAATTTTTGGTTGAAGAAAGGCAGCTTCAAGACAATCCCGAACAGCCATACGGTATGCTTCTCCTGTCACAATGCGGATTCCGGCATTGCGCCGGCACCTAAGAATTGCAACGTGTGTCATAAGTTGCTCTCGCCGGCGACGCCCATGAAATTCGATTTCGATGTCAAGCTCGCCAGCGGCATGGGAATTACCGATCCTGTGATCCTGGCAAGGTGGACCAGGCGCATCTCAGCCGGTGCATTCCGCCATGAAGGTGGAGAGCATCCTGATTTGAGCTGCATGAGCTGCCACAACGTGGCCACCTTTAATCTTCTCGATCCGAAGACGCTAGTGGTGCCGGTGCGATCGTGCGGGGGCGCGGATGGCTGTCATGTCACCGCCACGACCGACGATGGCGGTATTCTCAACTTCGAGATCGATCAAAAGAAAAAAGATCCCGCGTTTGTGTGCACGAAGTGTCACATAAGTTTCGGCAAAGAAGGCGTTCCCGAAAATCATCCGCAGGCGATTCCAACGCCGGCGGCGAAGAAGCCGAGTTGATGCATCATCTGATTCTAAAATTTTCGCGGCGTTGCAGTTTGCTGGGCGGAAGGCTGGCCGCATGCATGCTTGTCGCTGGCGCAATGATGGTTGGGGTCTTGCTTCTAGTGAACTCCCGCGCGTCGGCATCGATGTCAAAGGTGACCATGGAATCGCCACAGGAACAAATGCAGTTTCCTGAAGGCCTCGACTACTCAAAGTTTCAACATGGCAGCAGAAATCATTCGCGCCTGCCATGCCTTCTCTGTCACCGGCGGGACTCAAACGCCGCGATTCCTAAACGTCCCGGAGGCTCCGGACATTTACCCTGTGCCGGTTGTCACGCGCAGCAGTTTTCAAATTCCGATAGTCCCATTTGCACGATTTGCCACACAGACGTCAAATCCGGAGCAATCAAATCTTTCCCGCGTCTGCGGAGTTTCCGAATGAAGTTTGATCACTCTCTTCACTTGAAGATGGGTGGTCTAAGCTGCGCAACCTGTCATCGGCCTGCGCGCGGGGGCGTGGCCCTGTCGATACCGGCTGGTTTTAATGCACACACGGCCTGTTTTCGCTGTCACACGCCGCGCGCACAATCTGGAGGTCGCGATATTTCATCATGCGGCACCTGCCACCAGTTGGGTGGTTATTCCCGGACGCCTGAATTCGCGCAGGCATTTCGCGTTGGCTTTAGTCATGCAAAGCATCTGCAAGCATCGTGCAACGAATGCCACCAGGCGAGAGCAGGAATGCCGCAGCGAAGACAAATGAGCGCGCCTGAACCCTTAAATCATCACGCTACTGGCCGCGCCCAAAGTTGCATGACTTGCCATGATGGCAAGCGGGCGTTCGGCGGCGATGATTTCACAGTTTGTAAGCGTTGCCACACTGGAAAGGCGTGGCATTTTTGAAGGTGATATCAATTAGCCACAGATTTACACCGCTTAGCACCGATCAGAAGATTTAATCCTTAGTCTTCTAACCTGTATCTATCCATTTGAATCTGTGGCGGTAATTCCCGAGGAGATGAACTATGAAAGTCTTTACAATTTTTGCGCTTTTTGTCTTTTCAATCCTGTTGGTTTCCAACTCCTCGAGGATTAGATCCGGGGTGCTGGCCCAGGAGGTTAAGAAACCCGACGCGTCTGTTCCCGCCCAGGAAGTCAAAAAAGCGACTGATGTCGTACCGACACAGGAGGTCAAGAAAACGCCCGAGGTGGTGCCGGTACAAGTTGCCACAAAGCCGCCGGAAACCATTATTCTGGCAAAGGAAGCAAAGCTGGGCCAGGTCACGTTTCACCATCTCGATCACATTACAAAGAATCGCAGCGCGGATGGAACGAAACCCATCGCCTGCGTGGAATGTCATCACACGGCCCAGCCCGCAGCCGAGGCTTTGAAGCATCCGCCGCACAAAACCGTGTGGCCGGCAGATCGCACCACCACGCTTACGGCTGAATTGCTTGAGAAGGATCCGAAGGCGCCGGCGGTCGACATTTGCACTAACTGTCATGCGCGCGCGGAAACCAAACCGAAACTCTTGCCGGAGATTCCCAAACTCAAGTATGAGGGCAGCGACGAGGCGACTATTCTGACAAACCAGCAGGCGTTTCATCGCAGTTGTGGCGCTTGTCACGACGCAGTTGTAAAAGCTCGTCCTGATTTGACGCCGCCGCCGCCAACTTCCAAGAAGTGCGTGGCGTGCCATAAGAAGACCGCAGCCTAGAGAATTTATTATTCGTCTGGGGAAATTTTTTGATTGTTGGGTGAAAGAACGCAAAAGCACCTCCTAACGTGCCCATTTTCTCAATAGTTATGGCGGCACGGTCGTTGCCGTTAGTAGGAAGGCAATGAGGTTCTTAAGCTCAACATTAGACAGTTTCCTACAGAAGGTGGACGCAATCATGAGATTTACAATTACGCGCTTGATGAGTTTGGCTGTAGCCGCGGTTGGTGCCGCATTGTTAGCAACACTGCTGTTGGCGCCCGTACCCGCACGAGCAACAACTGACGATCCATTCGATGCCGCTGGTACTTACAAAACGAAGTGTGTGGCCTGTCATGGCGCCGCCGCTGAAAAGCGCTTCGACAAGACTCTGACTGACGAGCAACTCATCGAAGCAGTCATGAAGGGAAAGAAGCCCGAGAAGCCACCCAACATGCCTGGCTTTGGAGAAAGAGGCATCAGCGCGGATCAGGCGAAGGCGCTCGTCGACTACATGAAGTCAATCAAACAATAGTAGCTTTTCGGTACGAGCACGATGCGCTGTAAGGTCGCGAGAGCCTCGCAAAGCGTGCCATCAAGTCTCCGCGATAGCCGTCAAGCGCCTCGTCCAGGTCACGAGTTGTACAGCGCGCGGGCTTGTACTATAAAAGCCTCCTGTGTCTACGAGCAGCCAGTGCGACGAAGGCCACCGGAGGTTTTTTTGCAAAAACCCCGGGAAGGGTTAAAGCCGTGAGACGGTCGGTTGTCACTGCCACCATCATCGTCCTTTTGTGCGTTCCTGCTGCGCTCTTTTTGAATAAGGCAAAATCGGTTCAAGCGCAAAGCGATCGCAATTCGCCTGCTGCACCAGTAAAACCGAACTCGGGCGCGGTCATAGGCGGACCGGTCACAAGTGCATCCCCCCTACCCTCACCTCCTTTGCGATGCCAGGGTTGTCATCGACCAGGCAAGACGCTTCCCTATCTGGCAGGCTCGCTTTTTCATGCGCTGCCTCACAATGCCTACGATCATAGTTTTCATGCACAGGCAATTCAGAATGGCGTGAAAGCGGCAGCGTGTCTGGATTGCCACACCAGGAATGGCGACATGACGACCATTCTTCCGGCCGACGATCCACAATCAACCATTAACCGCGCCAAAATCGCTGAAACCTGCGGCCGGTGCCACGGCGACAACTCAGTGATGCAGGGAAGTGGCATCAGTAATCAACCGTTTCTGTCTTACCGGGAAAGCGTGCACGCAAAAGCGGTCGCACGGGGGAACGCGAGGGCGGCTGTTTGCACGGATTGTCATAACAGTCATGATATTCAGCCGGCATCGGATTCGAAGTCGTCAATTGCCAAGTTCAATATTCCTTCAACGTGCGGGAAGTGTCATGCAACCGAAGCTTCCGAATTTCTGCAGAGCGTTCACGGTGCGGCCATTATGCGTGGCGTCTCTCGCGCGCCGGTCTGCACCGACTGCCACGGCATTCACAACATCACCATGCCCTTCGATCAGAAGACTGCCGCCATTTCGCCGGCGGTGGGAACTGAAAGCTGTGCCAAGTGTCACGAGGGCGTGACGCTCACCGAAGAATTTGGCGTCGCGAGCGGCCGCGTCAGCAGCTACAAGGACAGTTACCACGGTCTGGCTTCGCAACTTGGATCAAGAGTCGTCGCAAACTGCGCCAGTTGTCACGGCGTGCATAACATTCTTCCCTCCTCAGATCCGCGTTCGATGATTAATGCCGGCAACTTGCAGCAGACCTGCGGGCAGTGTCATGTGGGTGCCAGCGCTAATTTCACCAAAGGCAAAATCCATCTTGATTCCGGCTACGTTTCCAATGTCGCTACGCACGACATGGGTGCCCGCGGCACCAGCATTGTTCGCTGGATCTACGTTCCTTTGATCATCCTGACGATCGGCGGCATGGCTTTACATAACGCGCTTGTCTGGCGCAAGAAAGCGGCGGCCAAACGGCATCAGCCCAGAACTATCGTTCGCTTGACTGCCAATCAAAGAGCGCAACACTGGTTGCTGCTATCGAGTTTTATGGTTCTCGTGTTAAGCGGATTCGCTTTGCAGTATCCCGATTCGTGGTTCGCTTTGGGTGCAACCGAATGGCTGCGCCGGATCGTTCACCGCGTGGCTGCGGTGGTGATGTTGTTGGCCGGCGCTTATCACATTCTTTATTTGACATTGAGCAAAGAAGGCCGGACCTGGGTCAAAGACATGCTGCCTGCCGTGAAGGATGTGAAAGACTTGTTCGGAAACTTCGCGTACTACCTCGGGCTCAGCAAAGACAAGCCGAAGATCGCCCGTTTCGGGTATGCTGAAAAAGCTGAATACTGGGCGGTTGTTTGGGGAACGATCATTATGGGCCTCACAGGTTTAATGATCTGGTTCAAAATTAGTGTGTTCAGTTTTCTCGCCCGCTGGTGGATTGACATTGCGCTCGCAGTGCACTTTTATGAAGCCGTGCTGGCTACGCTCGCTATTATCGTCTGGCACTTCTATCATGTCATCTTCGATCCGGATGTATACCCGCTAAACTTTGCGCTGATTGACGGCAAGGTTTCTGAAGAGGCTTACAAGGAAGAACATGAGTTGGATTATGATCGCGTCAAGCACAGCGCCAATGATGGGTTTAGCGGCAGCCAAGAAAATGACGCGGAATTGACAGCGCCAGATCAGAAACAAGATCACACAGACGATCATGCCCGAAGAAAAGACCACACCTAAACTCCCAAGCCTGTTTCGCAATTACATTAGTCTGGTCGGGGCGGCGATCATAATCGCCAGCCTCGTCAGCGTTGTATTGTTGTTTCTGATAGAAGTGACCTCGAGCGGCGAGAACCCCTACCTCGGCATCCTGACGTACATCATTTTGCCTTCGGTTTTGATGTTTGGCGTGGTAGTCGTGGTCGTAGGTGCATTACGCGAGCGCCGCCGCCGGTACCGTACTTCCCCCGAGGACATTGCTGCCTATCCGCAATTGGATTTGAACGATCCACGTTCGCGCCGAGCAGTCTTCGTGTTTTTGTTGATAACTTTTCTATTTGTCTCGGCTAGCGCTTTCGGCAGCTATCGCGCTTACGAATACACCGAGTCGGTCAATTTTTGCGGTCAGACCTGTCATGTGATGAAACCTGAGCGCACCGCTTATCAGGCCGGCGCTCACGCGCGTGTCGGTTGTGTTGGTTGCCATGTGGGTCCCGGCGCCGGCTGGTACGTGCGCTCTAAACTGTCGGGCGCTTATCAGCTTTACTCGGTAACTTTCAATAAGTATCCGCGACCAATAACAACCCCGGTGCACAACCTGCGACCGGCGCAGGAAACCTGCGAGCAGTGTCATTGGCCCGAAAAGTTTTTCGGCGCGCAAATGAAGGTGCTCAGTCACTACGGTTACGATGACAAGAACAGCTTGCGACAGACGCGCATGCTGATCAATGTCGGCGGCGGCAGTCCGGCGACAGGACGCGTTACCGGTATTCATTGGCATATGAACATTGCCAACAAAATTACTTACATTTCGACCGACGATCACCGCCAGGTAATTCCCTGGGTGAAAATCGAGGACCGGCTGGGCAACGTCACGGAATACGTTGATCGCAACCGCCCGCCCACGCCTGAACAGATTGCCACCGGCAATAGTCGCCGGATGGATTGCGTGGATTGTCACAACCGCCCGGCACACGCTTATCTGCCTCCGGATGTCGCTGTCGATCAGTCATTCGCCGCCGGCCGGCTGGATACTTCTCTTCCTTTCCTGAAACGCGAAGTAATCGCACTGCTTAGTAAACAGTACAACTCTACTGACGAAGCGGTGAATGCAATCTCAGCGGGGCTCGACAACTTCTATCGCACCAACTATGCGGATGTTTATTCCAGTAAGAACGAGTCCATCAAGGCAGGCATCACAGAGGTGCAACGCATATTTCAGACCTACTTCTTCCCTGAAATGAAAACCGATTGGCAGAC
Organism: bacterium; assembly: GCA_039930405.1. GTDB lineage: Bacteria > Acidobacteriota > Blastocatellia > Pyrinomonadales > Pyrinomonadaceae > PSRF01. The sequence goes on along the minus strand of JBDTTW010000207.1, from coordinate 1,052 downwards.
GCATCCCAACAACCTGGGCCACCTCTATTCATCAGGATGCTTTCGTTGCCATGACGGCGATCACGTGAGCAACACCGGTAAAGTCATTTCCAATGACTGCAATATCTGCCACAGCGTGATTTATGACTCAGCCGCCCCGGTTGAAAGGAATGTGAAGCTGGGGCCGTTTATGCATCCCGTCGACTTGGGCGGCCTTGCTGGTCGCAAATGTGAAAGCTGCCACAAGGCCAACCAGCCCTTCAAGCATCCGATAAACCTTGGGGACATTTCCATGTTTCAGTGCGTTCAGTGCCATGCAAAGAAGGACGCGCAAACGGCGCAGAAGTAAGTGCGGCGTCAAAATTCCCCAGCCGCCGAAATAATCCGCAGCGCGCCGCTGGGTTCCAGTCTTCATAGAGTGTTTTTTCTCGCGTTTATGGGAAGTTGAAGTCGGCATATGAATTGCCCCTAAGCGACACATATTAGGCGGGAAAAGCCAGTTGTAATCATGGGCGAACATAACGTAGAACAGTTTGACCAGGAGAAGTCGCAAGTCTTCATGAAGGCCGTGCTGAATGATCTGCGCGCGCTGGCTTTTATGCTTGAGAGCGGTCTGGTAGAAACTGGCGTCAGGCGCATCGGCGCTGAGCAGGAGATGTTCCTCATCGATCGCGACCTGCGGCCCGCGCCGATCTCGCAGGAAGTCTTGCAGCACGCCAACGAGCCGCGCCTGACAACCGAGATCGCCCGATTCAATCTCGAGGCGAATCTCACGCCGCTAATGTTGACCGGCGCATGTTTTCGGGAGATGCACAATGAACTCAGTGCGCTGATTGCGGCCACGAGTGCGAGCGCAAAGACAATGGCCGCTGATGTGTTGCTTGCGGGCATCCTGCCTACCCTGCAGAAATCAGATCTAACGCTCGATAATCTGACGCCGGTCAGCCGTTATCACGAGTTGGACCGCGGCGTGATGCGCTTGCGCGGGGGGCCGCTGTCGATCCATATCAAGGGCTTGGACGAACTGCAAATAACGCACGACAACATCATGATGGAATCGTGCAACACCAGTT